>CANJSS010000088.1 GCA_947476955.1 Flavobacteriales bacterium | reverse complement strand
GACTTCAAAGCCGAACAATACGAAAATCCATTTTTTTTGGAGGCTGATCCGATTCAACTTCCACACAGATTCACCGAGAAAGCTGCTATTGAAATTGTTGGTTTTTTAATTGCCACAATTGCCTGGGGAAATAGAAAAAGTATCCTCACAAGTGGGGAAAGACTTCTTGAAATAATGGAACAAGATCCATATAACTTCATTATGTCCTACGAAAGCAGCGAAATTATGCACTCTTCTTTCGTACATCGCACGTTCAATAGCCAAGATTTAGATTTCTTTTTTCGTAGTTTAAAAAACATTTACGCCAAAGGAGGATTAGAACATTCCTTCCGTGCGCACCCAACGATTGAAGGTGTGCAAGGTAGAATAGCGCAATTTAGGGAGGATTTTCTAGCTACAGCGCACGAACAGCGCGTTGTGAAACACCTTTCCGATCCAATGCGAAATTCCGCCGCAAAACGTATCAACATGTATTTAAGATGGATGGTTAGAGATGCAAAAAAAGGCGTGGATTTTGGAATTTGGAAGTCCATTCCAACATCCGAATTACACTTGCCATTGGATGTGCACACCAGTAACAATGCACGAAGACTTGGATTGTTGCAACGCAAACAAGACGATTGGAAAGCATTACAGGAATTAATGGCAACGCTGCAAAAAATGGATCCAATCGATCCAGTAAAATACGATTTTGCACTTTTTGGACTTGGCGCCTTTGAAAAGTTTTGAAAAACGATCTTATCCGACTGATTTCACCAATTTTTTATTTACATTTGAGCTATGAAGTTTGTTTACCCTGAATTTCTTTGGTCTTTATTCGCACTAGCGATTCCAATTATTATTCACTTATTTAACTTCAGACGCTATAAAACGCTCTATTTCTCCAGTCTAAAGTTTATAAAACAAGTTGATCAACAAACTAGATCCACTAAAAAACTTAAGCATTTATTAGTTCTTTTTCTAAGGTTATTTGCATTGGCTTGTTTGATTTTTGCATTTGCTCAGCCATTTATTCCGGTTGAATCTTCTTCTGAAAGCGGAGGAAAACCAGTTTTAGCGATCTATATTGATAATTCTTTTTCCATGAGTGCGAAAGGAACAGAAGGTGAATTATTGTCTGAAGCGCGCGAATTATCCCGAAAATTGTTGCAAAATGTAAGTCTGGAAACACGCATTCTACTTTCTACCAATCAAATGAGTGGCATCGAGCAACGGTTGATTACTAAAGTAGAAGCACTTGAATTGTTGGATAAAATTGAACCTGTAGCATTGGTTCGAAAACTAGATGACGTGCTCAACTGGCAGCGCTCGTTTATCGATAAAGAAAGTGAAACAAACCAAAAAGTAAGTTCCCGACAATTTGTTTTCTTCTCCGATTTTCAAAAATCTACCGCTCGTTTTTCAGAGTTGAAAGAAGATAAATCCTCCTTTTATTACCCGGTTTTAGTTACACCGCAAGAAAAATCCAACGTGTACATTGATTCTGTTTGGTTTTCTTCCCCAATTCAAAAAATTGGACAAAACAACGAGTTAAACGTACGAATAGTAAACAGCAGTTCGGAAGCATTGACAAATAGCGAGCTGCATTGCGAAGTAGATGGCATTAAACGCGATGTTTTTATAGATATTCCTGCAAATGCAAAAATTACAACGGTACTCAATTATACAGAGAAATCAGGTGGATTAAAATCTGGTATTTTATCGGTTAAAGACAAACAATTATTCTGGGACGATGATTTTTACTTTTCTTACTACGTTGCGAATGAAACAAAAATTCTTGTTGTAAATGGGGAGCAAAGTGTTACTGCTGTTTCGCAAGTGTACAATCTTGAAAAGTTTTACACCGTTAAAACAATCGACGAAAATACATTTACGCTGGATGCACTCGATCAGGTAGATCTTGTATTTTTAAATGGGGTGAACGAAATTCCATCCGGAATGGCGCAAAATTTAAAATCTTTCGCCCTTTCTGGCGGCTCGATTGCTTTATTCCCTGGTACAAAAGCTGAGACAAACTCTTGGAATAATTTATTGAGCGATTTGAAAATGCCATTATTAGGAAGGCTGGTAACGAGCGGTACGAAAATTGACAAACTAATTTACGATGATCCATTCTTTTTTGGCATGTTTGAAAAGCAAAAATCGAACTTGAATTTACCAGCAGTAAACAAAGTATATCAAACAAATGCGCAAGGAAATAGCGGTTTTTATACGCTTATTCAATTGCAAAATGGCATCCCTTTACTCGTGAGATCTGAAGGGGATTTGAATACTTTTCTATTTTCCAGTTCATTAGACCCAAGTTTTGGAACATTCACTTCCGATGCTTTATTTCCTTCCATACTTTTAAGAATTGGAGAAATGAGTCAGCGAAAAGCACCTATATCATTAACAATCGGAAAAGAATCCTATTTTCCATTGTACAAAAAACAAAGCGGTGAAAAACCGATTCATTTAAAAAATGAAACGGTAGATTTTATTCCTCCTATAAAGAAAAGGGGGTTGATTCATTATATTTCCTTGAGCGGTCAGGAAGCTTTGGAGATTTTAAAAGCAGGAACGTATGGAGTCATCGATGAAAAAAAAGAAGCAATTCTTTCACTGAATTATGACCGATTGGAGTCGTCAACGGATTGTTTCACAAAAAGTGAAATTCTAAATGGCTTGGACAACCAATTACTTAAAAATATTTCATTCAGTGAAATTACCGATGGCCAAAGTCTCACGAAAATTGACATTGAAAAACCATTTGAATACTGGAGATTATTTCTCCTTCTCACGCTGCTTTTTATTATGTCAGAAATGCTTGTTTTAAAATTTTGGAAATAAACTTATTGAACGAACAATGAAAATTCTAATTAAAAAAGCTACTATTCTAGATCCATCCTCCGAATTTAATGGGAATATAATGGATATTCTAATCATTGATGGCAAGATCGATAGTATTGCAAGTGATATTGACGAAACAGAGGCAAAAGAAATAGTTGGCGAAAATTTAATTGTTACGCAAGGATGGGTAGATTTAAAAGCACATTTCTGCGATCCAGGAGAAGAACATAAGGAAACTATTGATTCTGGTTTAGATGCCGCTGCATTTGGCGGATATACGCATGTTGCAGTTCTTCCGAGCACGCAGCCGGTTGTAGATGGAAAAAGTCAAATTGAATATCTGTTGAGAAAAGCAGAAAATCATGCAACCAGCATTCATCCAATTGGCGCAATAACAGAAAAAATGAACGGCGAAAATTTAGCTGAAATGTTTGACATGTACCAACATGGTGTGCGACTTTTCTCCGACGATTTAGTCCCTTTAAATTCCGGAATTCTTTATAGAGCGTTGCTTTATGCTAAAAATTTTAATGGTAAAATAATCGTTTTTTCTCGTGATTATTCTCTTGCTGGAAAAGGAATGGTGAATGAAGGAGAAGCATCCACTAAAACTGGTTTGAAAGCAGATCCTACAATTGCCGAAATAATTCAAATTGAACGCAATTTACGCTTGGCAGAATATACAGACGGAACGATTCATTTTACAGGAATTTCTTGCGCTGAAGGAGTTGATTTGATTCGTAAAGCAAAATCCCAAGGTAAAAAAGTTACAGCCGATGTGCATGTTTTAAATTTGATTTATTCGGAAACTGCGGTCTTAGGATTTGATTCCAACTTCAAAATAATGCCACCATTACGAAGAGAATCTGATCGAATTGCGCTTTGGGAAGGATTGAAAGACGGAACTATAGATACAATTGTTTCGGATCACCGACCAATGGATAAAGAAGAAAAAGATGTTGAATTTGACAATGCTTCGTTTGGATGCATCAACCTACAAACCGTTTTTTCCGCTTTGGCAACCTGCAAAGAATTCGATTTAAATTTAGTATTAAAGGTACTTTCCATTCAAGCAAGAGCAATTGCTGAAATACCTGAAAATCCAATTCAACCTGGAAATAAAGCAGATTTAACCATACTTTCACCAAACGAAAAATGGGTATTTACAAAAGAGGAAAATATTTCTCAAACCGATAATTCGCCATTCATTGGTAAAGAATTGAAAGGGTCGATTGTGGGCATACTTAATAACGGTAACTTAGCGTGCAGAGAATAAATAAAATGCCTAAAAAAAAATCATTTATCCAACAATTCTGGAAAGAGAAAAAGATGGTCGGTGCCATGGCGCCAAGTTCCCGTTTTCTAGCAGAAAAAATGCTTCAGAATATCAATTTTCATTCCGCACAAGTTCTCATTGAATTAGGACCTGGAACAGGGGTTTTTACAGACAAGATTTTAAAAAAAATGCGTCCAGATGCCAAGCTACTTGTTTTCGAATTGAACGATAATTTTTACAATTCATTAAAAAATAGAATCACCGATTCACGTGTAATTCTTATTCATGATTCAGCAGAAATGATTGAAAAATACCTGACGGAAAATAATTTAATGGAAGCGGATGTTGTCATTTCTTCCTTGCCACTGGCGAATTTCCCAAGTGAGTTGAGAGATGCAATTCTTCAGGTTTCCCATAAAACTTTAAAAGATTCTGGCATATATATTCAATTCCAATATTCCCTGCAATCCAAAAAGAACATTCAAAAGGTTTTTCCACTTGTTTCCATTAAATTTACACCCCTTAATTTCCCTCCGGCATTTGTTTACACGTGCAAAAAGCAACTATGAATTTTCGGTATTTCCTATTGAATAAACCCTATGGATTTTTATGTCAATTCACTGGTGAAAAAACAGATCTTCTATTGTGTGATTTATTCGAATTCCCAAAAGATGTTTATTCTATCGGAAGATTAGACAAAGACAGTGAAGGACTTTTATTACTTTCCGATGATAAAGAATTCAAAACAAGGCTAATCGATCCAAAAAACAAACATTCAAAAAGTTATTTTGTACAGGTTGAAGGGACAATAACGGATGAAGCAGTTCGGAAATTAGAGAACGGCACATTAGTAATCCAGCATAACGGAAAGAAACACCAAGTAGAAAAGGCAATTTGCATAAAGATTGAAAATCCTGATTTTGCCGATCGCGTCCCACCTATTCGCTTTCGGGAAAAAATTCCGACTTCGTGGATTGAATTATCTCTAACGGAAGGGAAAAACCGACAAGTACGCAAAATGACCGCTGCAGTAGGATTTCCAACTTTACGCTTAATTAGGATGAGAATTGGAAAATTAGAATTGGGAGAATTGAAAAGCGGCGAGGTTCTAGAACTGACAAAAAAGGAAGCAGATTTGGCATTTTTAGGTTAAATTCAAGTTGGCACCTTTCCATTTATTTCTCTTCATGGACACTTTAATCGCTATTTTCTACCGATCAAGAAGTAAGTAAAAATGTGGTGCTATTTTTAAATACTTTCATTGAAAACAAATCGAAATAAGGCCATGAAAACAAAAATTGATATTCGAAAAATACTTCAAGAGCGACTTTTAAATAAAAAGAAAAACAAAACGTTTGACGATGGATTACTAAATCTAGGCGTGAAATTTAAAAAAAAGGAGAACTAATTCACTGCAGTTACATATCAAAACCACCTTCTCCGCCAACCCCTTTGTTTTTATTGGAAATTTCCAACTTCCCAAATTTATAGGAAAACGTGACAAAGAATTTTCGTGTTAACCACTTGAAGGAAGAATTTTGATCGATTCCAGGTTGTGAAACTGTCATGTAAAAACCTTGTTTGTTTAAAATATCCGAAACGCGCATTCCTAGCGACCATTTTCCGTCTTTAAATGTTTTTTCCGCAGAAATATCTATCGGTCCTTTACGCTGTGCTCTTCCTTGCACGGTAAATCTCGGCGCATTATAGGCTGCATTAACCTGAATAGATGCCGTTCTATTCCAAAATTCAACCGTTCCCGCATACTTCATATTCCAGTTAAATCCACTTCTATTCCAATTCGCAGCTTGATTATCGTCAATATATTGCATGTAATTTGCATTTGCTGACAAGGTATTTCGCCACCATTTATACGGTTTATATACTAAAATAAATTCCGTTCCAACACTGCGACTTTCGTCGATATTTGAATAGGTTACAGCAGAAGTATTATTGCCATAAAATTCTTTTATTCTGGTAATTACGCCTGTGGTTTGACGGTAAAACACGCTCGCCGTAACGGTCAACTTTTTAAACTCATTCGAATATCCCAAGTCATAGGAATTAATATATTCTGGCTGCAGGTATGGATTTCCGCGCTGTAAATTATAGGGATCCGCGTAACTGGTAAATGGATTCAGATTGGCGGAATTTGCGCGGTTGATTCTGCGTGAATAACTCAAACTAATTTCCGATTTTGGAGTTAAACTATAGCGAATATGAGCAGATGGAAAAAGATTAAAATAATCGTTTACAATTCTAATGGAATCCGAAATTAAATTTGGAATTTGATACGCTTTTTCCGCTCTTAAACCACCTTGGTACTTAAACTTTCCACGTTGTTGTCCAAAAATAGAATACGCACTAAAAATCTTTTCATCGTAAGCGTAATTAAAGTTTGATAAGGTGTCTTCGAAGAAATCACCTTGCAGCGTATCGAAAGTTTCAGAGTAAGTATCCACGGATTGACGGCGGATTATTGCTTTTGTGCCCATTTCCATTCTACTTTTAATTTTTGGAAACAAATAGGTAAAATCCAATTGTGCCGTTGTAATATTATTTTTTTCAATATTAAACAACTGTTGCTGAATTGGTTGTGCTGCGCTAAAATCCGTATCGTTTAAATAATACATTTGTTTGTAAAAACCCTTTATATCTTCCTTTCCCAAGGATTGGTTCAAATCAACTACTAAATTCCCTCGATCCTCTTTCAAATCGTATTTGTAATTTAAATTGAAATCAAAATTTTGCTGGCTTGTAGGGTCGTCTGAATCTCTTCTCCAAAGCGCAAAACGGTTAGAATCTGCATCGCTCGTTTCGTTAATTTGCTCCCCGGTTCTATTACGCACTCCAACATTTCCGGTCATTGAGAATCCGATAACATTTCGAGCTTTTAAATAAAAATCAGAGCCAACTCGGAAAGTTTGTCCAGAATTTAAATCTGTGCCTTTTCGTTTTTGCTCTATAATGAGAGCGGAGTCGCTAGTAAATGTTTGTTTCGTGTACGAATAATTATTGCGATAACCTTCCATACTTCGGGCGGAATAACTTCCATATACATTCAATTTTGAACTGCGGTAGCTCAGCGAAGCAGAACCATCAAAAACATTTCCGCCAGTTAAATCTCCAGAACCAATATTCCCTGTAATCAAGCCATTAAAACCGCGTAATTTATTCTTTTTCAAAACGATATTGATAATCCCAGAGGTACCATCAGGATCGTATTTTGCAGAGGGATTTGTAACCACTTCAATGCGTTCAATTGAACCTGCAGGAAGGGCATCGAGCAGTGATTTTCCATTTGAACCAGAGAGAGAGCTAGGACGACCATCAATTAGGATTGTAACCGTTCCATCGCCACGCAACATCACTCGCCCGTCTTGATCAACTTCTACGGAAGGAACATTGTTCAATACATCGTTTGCTGTTCCGCCTTTGACAGAAAGATCTTCTCCGACATTATACACTTTTTTGTCAATTCCAGCTTTCAACACGTCTAAATTCCCTACAACCTTAATTTCTTCGAGATTTAAAGTTGCATCTATTTCCATTTTAAGCGTTCCAAGGTTGACGATTTTCATTCCAGCAGTTATTGAAATGTCTTCAATTTGCTTGGTGGTATATCCTGAGAATGTCAGTTTTGCATAGTAATTTCCATAAGGCAGTTGCTCGAGTGTAAATTTTCCTTCAGCATCTGTGAAAATTCCAGCTACGACTGAAGAATCTTTTGTTGAAAAAAGCCTAAATGAAACATAATCAAGTGGTTTTTGTGCGGATTTATCGATTACTTTTCCAGCTACGACGCCATCTCCCCCAGTTTTGATTGGATTCTGAGCATTGCTTGAAAAGGTTAAAAAAAGAGCCAAAGTAAATATGAAAAACCGTTGCATATATGTGTGAATTTAATAGTCTGATTTAATTGTACGCAAAATGAAATACGAAATAATACTTGTTCCAACAGCTATATAGCCAATAAGTTCAAAGTTAAAATATTTTCCGGAAGCATCCTGTGTTAAAATCCAGCTTCCCAATAAAACGGCAATAGCACTGGCTAATTGTTGCAAAGCGGAACGAATACTCATGAATCCGCCACGTTCGTAAGGTGCAGCAGTACTCAAAACAAGAGCAGTTCCAGGAATATTTCTTCCTCCTGCGAAAATGAAAAATCCGGAAGTAGTTATTAAAACCAAAGGCATCGGGTTTTCACCCATACTGGTTATGAATAGAATCGGAATACAAGATAGCACCACCATCACAACGAAGATTTTCAATTGACCGAAACGATCGGATAAATACCCGATGAAAGGATTAGTTAGGAAGGTTAGAATTCCACCAAAAAAATACATCCAAACCAATTGCTTCTTTTCGAAACCAATATTATGTTCTACATAATCGGCTAAATATGGAATTATGGCAAACTGTCCAAATAATAGCAAACAAGAAAATAACAATGCCTTGAGTTGATTTTTATTCTTTGGAATTCTACTGAGAATATTCCATGATTTCACCGTTTTTGCTTTTTCCAAATGACCGCTCATTTGGGGCATTACTATAATTATAAGTACAAATGCAATCACAGACAAACCGACAATGAAGAAAAATGGCATGTGCCAATTCCAATTCAAACCAAGAAAAAGTCCTAATGGAATTCCCAATGCTGCAGCAGTAGAAAATCCTGCCATAACAATACCGGTTGCTTTTCCTCTATGCGCAATTGGAATTAAATCGCCAACAATTGCCAATACAACTGCACTAATGATTCCACCAAAAAAACCAGCAAAAATGCGCGCAAAGATTAAAAAGGCATAGGTATTCGCAATTCCACAGAGAAACGTTCCAACGATGAAAAGGGCATAAAATAACGTTAAAAATCGTTTGCGATCGAACTTATCAATAACAAAAATACTTAGAATTCCAGATATGAATGCGCTAAATAAATAACTTGAAATCGCTACTCCCCATTCATTATCCGTCATGTGAAGATCCGCTTTAATGGTAGAAGCCAATGGCATTAAAATCATGGATTCTATAATGTTGGTAAAGATTATAACGGCTAGAATTACCATCCACCCAACTTGTTTTTTTGTCATTTTGATTCTATTAAATAGCTGTTTGATAAGAATGATTGTGAATAATTATCTGTTTGAATGTCCATTAAGTTCTTGCATCACTTATTGAAAGTTCAACCTTACCTTATCCAGTAAATCGCTCAACATATTTGCTTCATCATCTGAAAGTTCTATATTGTTTAGGGAAGTTCCCAGTTCACTTTTATCAATTTCAGAGAGTAATTTTAATCCGTTTTCCGTAATTTTAATAAAAACAACGCGCCGGTCTTCTTTGCATCGGCTTCTAATAATAAATCCTTTATCAATCAATTTATCCATTAATCGTGTTGTATTTGGCGATTTTTCAATCATTCTTTCTTTCACGGTATTCACATTGATTTCTCCTTTTGCACCTCTTAAAATTCTCAAAATATTGAATTGCGGCATTGTTAGGTCGAATTTCGACATGAAATGCGATTGAAAATTACCTAGAAAATTTGAAGTAAATCGAATATTTACTATCGCTTTTCGCTGGGGTGAAGTGAATTTGGATTGAATTGTATCTTCAATTTTCATAGTACAAATATAATTACCATGGTATTAAATTCAAAGGAAAATAAATTAATAAATTCTCAAGCAATATTTAAATTAATTAAGGGATAAAATTGGTCCCTTTATCTCAAACTTTTATAAGACGAAAAATGGATTTTAGAGCCATTTCATAGCAAAATCCTCTAAAATGGGCGTCTCTTCAAATTGAATTTTAATGGCGTGATTTCCTGGCAATAGATCCATGAAATTTCGTTCAAATCGTATTCCCAACTTACTGGAGTATAACCAAAAATCCTTTAAAAATTTCTTGTTTTCTATATGAAGTACGGCAGACTTTGACGCTAAATCGATATCCGTCATATACAACTTAACATCCGAAGCTTCCGCTTTTTTATAGGCAATTGGCGTTTCACTAAAAATACGTGATTTATTTTCGTTTTGGACATCTTTCCAATTGAATCGAATGAAATAATTCTTTTTCAATCCGGTAATACAAATTTTTGTTGCCCCATTTCCTTTTACTAGCTGAGAAATCGACTTAGAAAATAATTCTTTTCCACTCAAATCAAAAACCGTGTAGGAAAGCGCACAATAAAAAGTGTCTATTTGGTCTGAAACTAGAAAATATTCCGATTGACCATCCACGATATTTTTCCGCAAAACAGCAATCGATTCATAGTCGTCTTTAATTTTATACTGCAAAGCTTTCCAATTTCCGAAATAATCGACGCTCGACCAAGATGGTGCTGGCCAACAATCGTTCAATTGCCAATACAGCGTTCCCATGCATCTAGGCGCATCCAATCGGTGTCCAGTTACAGCCATACTTACTGCTGTAGCTTGCGTCAATTGCGAATAGTAGACAAAAGTTTCAAAATTTGAGGGATCGCCGTAAAGCAACTTCGCGTGTTTCAAAATCATACCATTTCCAACATAACTTTTCTGGTGGTGTTTCATTATATCCGATTCCAAATTCCAATCCTTCTTTTCAGAAAATGTCGAAAGTGTGCTATATTCTGGAAAACTCTGAAAACCATATTCTGCATTAAATCTTCCTATTTTTTTTCCGAAATCCGAAAGCGGATCTTTTCCATGCCAAACACCCCAATAATGTTGCGTTCCTTCGTTATAATATACATCTTTCCCCCAATTACTCAAGGGAGAAGTATGAATATATGGCGCAGTAGATAATTCTGATACGACCTTTGGAATCAGTTGTTTGAATAATTTAGTATAGGATTCTTCTATCTCTTGTGCTTCCTTTCCGTAGAGGGAATATTTTAACTGAAATCCCCAATTTTTCCAAGCCACATCCACTTCATTATTTCCATTAAAGATAACAAGCGAAGGATGCGAGGAAATTCGAGGGATTTGGAATTCAATTTCTTCTTTAACTTGTTGCAAAAAATTAGAATCGCCAGGATACATAGCACAGGCAAACATAAAATCTTGCCAAACCATGATTCCTAATGCATCGCACGTTTCATAAAAAGCAGCATCCGGATAATAACCACCTCCCCAAATGCGCACCATATTAAAATTACTTTGCGCCATGGTTTCAACCATTTTTTTTAAATCCGCATCTGTCACGCGAGCAGGAAAAATATCTTGCGGAATGTAATCTGCGCCCTTGCAAAATACTGGCCTTCCATTTATTTTAATAACATATCCTGTTCCCCACTTATCTTTTTCCTGCAGTAATTCGGATTTTTTAATCCCAAATCGTACGTGCATTGAATCTATCAATACACCATTTTCGCTGAACAACTTCCACGTGTCTGTATACAAAAATTGTTCTCCCTGTCCTCTTGGCCACCATAAATTCGGCTTTAAAACGGTTTCTAAACGCTCCAGTTTATCAGATGATTCTAAGATTTGTGTTCCAAAAAGATCACTTTCCCAACGAATTTTACCAGCTTTTCTCGCACTTGAAAGTTGGATTTGAAAACGCATCTCTGCAGTATTTTCAGTTAAATTTGTAACGATAGAATTTTTCCCAATCACTTTAGCCGTATTGTAGCAGTTGACTTTTACAGGCTTCAGAAAACCAATCGTATTCATGCGTAATGACCAATCCCAGCCAAATTGGTATTGCGGTTTTCGAGAATAGGATGCGATG
>CANJSS010000087.1 GCA_947476955.1 Flavobacteriales bacterium | reverse complement strand
GTTATTGGAACGCGGAATGTTGTTGAAGCTGCAACACTTAATAACGTTAAAAAAATCATGTATGCCTCTACAAGTGGAATATATGGTCATTCGGCATTTGAAAATGTGTTGACGGAAGAAGTGATGGTCGACCCAAAAACTTCATACGCTATGGCAAAACGTTATAATGAAATATATTTAGCTTCACACCACCAAGAGAAAGGATTAAATGTAACATCGCTTCGTTTTTTCAATGTTTACGGAAGTACCCAAGACAATAGAATGGTTGTACCTCTATTCTTTGAGCAGGCAATGGAAAATAAAGATATTACAGTTTTTGGTTCGGGAGAACAAACCAGAGATTTCACTTTCATTGACGATACCATTGAAGCATGCATTAAATTAATAGGTGTTTCAGGTTGTAAGATTGTAAATATTGCTAATGAGGCTGAATGGACAATTACAGAATTAGCACAACAAATTAAGGAAATTACGAATTCAAAATCGGAAATCAAGTTTTTGGAGGCGCCAAAAAAACGCTATGATTACGAGGTGGAAAGACGCGTTGGTAGCTCGGATAAATTAATGGAGTTGACAAATTATAAGCCTAAAACGAGTCTACGAGAAGGATTAGAATTAATTTATTTTCAGAACTATAGTAAATAACCAGCCAAAGAAATGGAAAAAGACCCTGAAGTTTTCAATTTAATTGAAGAGGAGAAAAAGAGACAATTACATGGGATTGAGCTAATCGCTTCCGAAAACTTTGTCAGCGATGAAGTTATGAAGGCAATGGGAAGTGTTTTAACCAATAAATATGCTGAAGGCCTTCCAGGTAAGCGCTATTATGGCGGTTGTGAGGTTGTAGATAAAGTTGAACAATTAGCAATTGATCGTTTGTGTGAATTATTTGGTGCAACTTGGGCAAATGTTCAGCCTCATTCTGGAGCACAAGCAAATGCCGCAGTCTTTTTAGCGTGTTTGCAACCAGGAGATAAAATACTTGGTTTCGATTTGTCACATGGCGGACATTTAACACATGGTTCACCTGTAAACTTCTCTGGGAAATTATACCAACCTTTTTTCTACGGGGTTTCGAAAGAAACTGGTTTGGTAGATTATGAAATGTTAGAAGAAGTTGCACTGCGCGAAAAACCGAAGATGATAATTTGCGGTGCATCGGCATATAGTAGAGATTGGGATTACGAAAGAATTCGAAAAGTTGCAGACAAAATTGGCGCATTAATTCTAGCTGATATTTCCCATCCAGCAGGTTTAATAGCTGCTGGTTTGTTGAATGATCCTTTAGATCATTGTCATATTATTACAACTACAACGCACAAAACATTGCGCGGACCTAGGGGCGGAGTAATTATGATGCGGAACAATTTTGATAATCCTTTTGGATTAAAATGGAATAATGGAAATCCGAAATCCATGGCAGCCTTATTGGATGCAGCGGTTTTCCCTGGAATTCAAGGTGGACCCTTGGAACATGTAATTGCAGCGAAAGCAGTTGCCTTCGGCGAGGCATTATCGGACAACTACAAAGTCTATATGAAACAAGTGAAATCGAACGCAGCTTTGATGGCGGAAGAATTCATGAAAAGAGGATACCATATTGTTTCGGGCGGAACAGAAAACCATTCGATGTTAATCGATTTACGTTCAAAAGGAGTTACAGGAAAAGATGCTGAGAACACATTAGTTAAAGCAGATATTACAGTGAATAAAAACATGGTTCCCTTCGATACGGAATCACCGTTTATTACTTCTGGAATTCGTGTTGGAACACCTGCAATTACCTCAAGAGGTATCAAAGAAACGGAAATAGCAGCAATCGTTGAATTAATTGACCGTGTTTTGTCAGATATTACAAATGAGGAAGTTATTTCTTCTGTTCGGAAAGAAGTGAATGCATTAATGGGAAATCGCCCATTATACCAATATTAAAAACAAAATTAAGAGATACAAAGGCAGATTTCACATGATTTCTGCCTTTTTTATTGTGAAGTAAATGGTTTTCAAATCAAAAATAGATTGGTTTTTTAAAGGGTTTATCCTACTCTTTTTCGGGATTGGCATTGTTGGTGCTATCTTCCTAGCAAAAAGCAATGACAACGGCAAAGACATCTTGTTTTTTCAGGTTTTTTTTATTGGTCTTGCATTTTTCTTTTATATTTTGAAGCAAACAACAGATTATACCTTTAAAAAAGATGTTTTGTATTGTCGTTCCGCTATTTTTCACAAATCCCTTCCCTACTCTTCTATTCGAAAAATTGAAGTTGGAACAACACTTTATGCGGGATTAAAATTTTCAACTTCACTGCACGGATTGATTATTCACTACAACAAATTTGACGATCTATTTGTTTCACCGGAAAACCCAGAATTATTTATGGAAAAGCTGATAGCATTGAATCCCTCCATTATCATCATTCGGAAAGAGAAAATCAGCAAACCGTAATTAGGTCGCAGACTGTTTTTTAATAATTCTCCAAAAAATACCTGGTAGAAATCGTTTGATTGTTACTGCAAAAATTTCTTTATTGCCAATTAATATTTCTTTTTTGTTTTTTGAGATTGCCCAAAACAACTTATTTACGCATGTCTCAGCTGACATTCCAGATTTTTGGTTGTGATCCATAAGTCCATGCGATTCGCCTGAGCTATTCAAAGCATTTCGTGAAATATTTGTATTTATTTTCCCTGGACAGGCAATTGTGACACGAATTCCATTTTTCTCCTCTTCTAAAAGCAAACTTTCATAGAACCCATGTAATGCATGTTTGGACGCACTGTAAGCCGATCTTAGGAAGAATCCGAATTTACCTGCAATACTCGAAATAACAACAATGTGTCCAGCTTTTTGCTGAATCATATAAGGAAGAACTGCTTTTGTGAGCGCAATATTTCCAAAATAATTAATTTCCATAATTTTGCGGTCAATTTCCAAAGGTGTTTCTGAAATAATGGAACGTTGACTTACGCCGCCATTATTAAAAAGCATGTCAATTCTCCCATATTTTTGAATGATTATATTTGCTAATTCAGGAAAATTATCACTTTGAGCTAGGTCAATCGGCAGAATCAGATGAAAATCTGGGTTTTTCAACTCTAAGCGGACAAATTCAAGTGCCTCTAAATTACGAGCGGAAAGTATCACTTTAGCACCTAAATTAGCTGCTTGATTTGCCATTTCAGCGCCTATTCCAGATGATGCGCCAATAATCCAGATAATTTTATTTTCGAAATAATTCATTGCTTCATAAAAAATCCCAACTGTATAAAATTGGGATTTGTTTTTAATTAAATAGTTGCTTACAAATCATCCGGTAAGCTAATTTCTTTCAATGCTTTTTGTTTTGGTTTTAATTTCTCGATAAAAATAATTTTAAATTTCTCGCCGTCTGGCGTATAAATCATTTCGGAAATACCATTTGTTATGATTGGTCTACCCTTTTTTTCATTGTAGAATTTCTTCTCTATCAATTCATAGGAATTGTCGTCGTATTGGATAAAAATAGAGACTATTTGTCCATTTTCCACCCTTGTTTTTCCAGAAACACATGTTACACCATCTTTCTCGAAATAACTGATGATTATTCCGCTATGCATGTCATCGCCAATGGTATATGCACCTCTTTTCGTGAAAGCATCCTCTAATCGCTTATAGCAATCACTTTGAGCAGAAAGTGAAAAAGCAAGAAAAATCGTTGCTGATACAAGTAAACTTTTTATCATAATTTTGTCGTTTTAAGGAGTAAACTCCGGATTCAAATATAAGAAGTTTGAATGAATTTCACCAAGTCGCATTGATTTTATTTATTTTTGATGAAATTCACACAAATGAGTACAAAACAAATAGCAGACCATTTTTCCGAGGCAATTGAAATTCTGAACAAATTCAACACTTCTGAAAATCATATATTGATTGAAACAGCAGGGAAATTAATGGCTTCATCACTTCATAATGGTGGAAAAATAATCAGTTGCGGCAACGGTGGATCCATGTGCGATGCGATGCATTTTGCGGAGGAACTTTCTGGTCGCTACAAAGAAAATAGAAAAGCTCTTCCTGCACTTTCCATCTCTGATCCGAGTCATATTAGCTGTGTTGCAAATGATTATGGTTATTCTTTTGTCTTTTCTCGCTATCTGGAAGCTTTAGGGAACAAAGGAGATGTTTTATTGGCGATTTCTACGTCCGGTAATTCAGAAAATGTTCTAGAAGCAATAAAAACAGCGAAAGAAAAGGGAATGTTTGTTGTGGGATTAACTGGGAAAACCGGCGGTAAAATGGCGGGTCAATGTGATGTTGAAATTCGCGCCCCACATTCTGAATACGCAGACAGGGCGCAAGAAATTCATATTAAAGTAATTCATACTTTGATTGATTTTATTGAAAAAAACGGTTAAGCCTACTTTTTTTCGTAGACCATTATTTTTAGGTTGTCCATCCAAAGATTTGATGGACTTCGTTTCCAAAAGTCGATTTTCAAAATATCGTTTTTACTGCGAATTTCGGGCGTAAGAAAATGAATTGTTTTACTTTTCCAGTTGGTTGAATCTTGCTCTAATTCAAATGTAGTGTAGCCATAAGCACCATTTTTACGATCCATACAAAAAGCAACCAAAATTGGCTGTTCGGTAATGGTACTTTTATAGTCAAAACTCAATTCAATCCAAACGTGGTCTTTTTTAGTCATTTCAGAAAATGGAACTTTATAAGAATAACCAAATTCTTCCTCAGAAGGCGAATAAAAGCAACCTCCACGTAACCCGGAGAAAAAATCGTAAACACACGTTTTACCAATATATTTTTGTTTTTCAATAAACTGATTATTACCTGTAAAATCTCTATTTACCAAAAGCAATTCTTTTTGTTCTGGAGTAACTTCTGTCTTTAAAAAAGTTGCCCAATAATATGCTTTGGTTGTGCGATATGGATCTAGGATATAGTTTCGTAACTGCCACCATTGAAATTGATTCAGGAAGACAAAAAACAACATACTAAAACCAATTGAGAATTGAATTACCCGATTCCATTTCAGAAATTCCTTTAAAAAAAAACCCAATCCAATTGCAAGTAAAGGGTAATACGTCAACATTGGTCGATTGGAAAAACCAGCTCCATACCACCATTCAGTCCAACTAAAAACAATATAACTAGACACGAATAAACTAATTGCAACTGCTGGGAATATCTTCTTGTTGTTTTTGTAAACAAAATAAAGACCGGTGAGCGCAAAAAGCATTAAAGGAGTATATACAAGCCAACCTTTTCGATAACTAAAGAGCGAATTATAAATGTGTGGGGAGAAAATATCCAAACCTACACCAGGATTTTTATACGTGTCGTAAATCCATGAACCTGTTTTTATTTTCCAATAATAAAGTTGGGGGAAAGCAAGTAGAAAGCAGCAAAGAATAACAACTAAAAACTGGAATTTATATGTGCCAATCCTCCGTAATTTATCTTTGAATGTTGCTTTATTTGTGACATTCCATAACAGTGGCAGCAAAAGGAAAAGAATTTCACTTGGCTTGACTAAGGCCATCAACGCAACACTCATACCAATCCAAATTAAATTCTTAAATTGAAATGTTTTGTGCCATTGTATGGTGTTCCAAATTAATATAGTAGATAACATAAACAGCACATTTACGGTTTCCAAATTCTTTAAACTCATGTGATGCGAATAATTTGTGCCAAGCACAATCAAAAGAAGTGCAATTGAAGTTATATTCTCACTAAAAAATTCACGCAATATCTTTCGAAAATACAGCAAACCAATTAAGGTATAGAGCATACAGCCGTATACCAAAGAAAGCTGATAAGGAAGAGAAAACCCATCTGTAGCATTTCCCGTCCAACTAGCTAGAAAATCGCCAATAAAATAAAATAGCACGTAGAAGTAGGACATGCCAAACAAGAAAAAATACATTGGCTCTCCATCGTCATTGCTAGAAATTTGGTAAACTGTTCCACTTAATTGTTTTTCTGTGTTTAACTTTTCTACCCAAGAACGATCGTTCAAAAGTGCATCGTCTTGCTGAAATGTTGCAACCAAGGGTAAGTAATAGCCGAAAACATCCCAGGAAATCTCTTTTTTGTCGATGGAATTCGTTCTAAAAACAATCAATAGAGTGAAAAGAATAAAAATTAACCCAAGCGATTTGGAAATTTGTTTAGACAATACGTGCATGTATGTTAGTTTTAAAACGAAGGCAAGGTACTAAAAATGATAGGAATTGAACTTTTACTTTTCATTAAAAATAAAAATGGAAAGTTATCAACGGAATGTAAATCAATTGTTGAAAAACGAATGTAAAACAGCCACTATCTTTCGATTAAATAAGAAAATAATACCTAGCTTTGCTTTTTACCGATAAGAATATGTCGAGTCAGGATTTACAGACAACAGTAAAAAGTATATTCTCCGCTTATCTGGAGCAGAACGGGCACAGAAAAACACCTGAGCGCTTCGCCATACTCGCAGAAATTTATAATTACCAAGGACATTTTGATATTGAATCGTTGTATGTAGAGATGAAAAATCAAAACTACAGGGTTTCGCGTGCCACACTTTACAATACTATTGAGTTATTATTAGCGTGTAATCTAGTAAGAAAACATCAATTTGGCAAAAACATTGCACAATTCGAGAAATCGCATGGTTCTAAGCAGCACGACCATGTTATTATAACAGATACGGGCGAAGTAATTGAATTTTGCGATCCACGCATACAAAATATTAAATCAACAATAGAAGAAGTTTTTGGTGTTACAATTCAGCACCATTCACTCTATTTTTATGGTGTTAAAAATACTGACACCAAGTCCTAGCTAATGTCGCTCGAATTCAACATATCTTCCAACAATGGAATATCTATTGTTTCTTTTAAAGGAAAGATTGTTTCAGACGAGCAATTAGTTTTGCTACAAAAAGAAATTACCGGTTTAAACGAGGTGAATGCCATGAATTTAATTTTTGATTTTGGTCAATTGACTCATATCAATTCTTCTGGATTAAATTTCATCATTCGCTCACTAACACGTTCTCGAATTATCAACCGAGACTTAGTGTTAACATCCATTACGGGAAACGTAAAAAAAATATTTGAAATCGCTAAATTAACAGAGATATTCTCTATTTATACAACGGTTTCGGAAGCAATAAATCATTTTAAGAATTAACAAATGAAAGTTGACGTACTATTAGGTTTGCAATGGGGAGACGAGGGAAAAGGGAAAATCGTTGATGTACTAACTCCAAAATATGATATTATCGCTCGATTTCAAGGTGGTCCAAATGCTGGTCACACCTTGGAATTTGAAGGTATAAAACATGTTCTACATACCATTCCTTCCGGTATTTTTAGAGAAGGTGTTATGAATCTTGTTGGCAACGGAGTGGTAATCGACCCTGTAATTTTCCAAAAAGAATTGGAAAAACTTGCACCATTCAACATTGATTTCACAAAACGATTATTACTTTCTAAAAAAGCTCATTTAATCCTTCCAACGCACCGTTTATTGGATGCAGCATCTGAAACAGCTAAAGGGAAAAATAAAATTGGGTCAACCTTAAAAGGAATTGGACCTACTTATATGGATAAAACAGGGAGAAATGGTTTGCGCGTTGGCGATATTTTCCTTCCGAATTTTAAAGAGAAATACGATATACTTGTTGAAAAACACGTTGGTATTTTGAAACATTATGTAGGTTTTGAATACGATTTAACAGAATTAGAAGCTCCTTGGATGGAAGGAATTAAAATATTGCGCTCTATTCCTGCAGTAGATAGTGAACATTATTTAAACGATGCATTGAAAGCCGGTAAAAAAGTTTTGGCGGAAGGTGCACAAGGCACGATGCTCGATATCGACTTTGGAACCTATCCATTTGTTACCTCATCCAATACTGTAACAGCAGGAACATGCACAGGTTTAGGAATTGCACCAACAAAAATAGGCAACGTAATTGGAATATTTAAGGCATATTGTACCCGCGTCGGCAGTGGACCTTTTCCGACGGAACTAGATAACGCAGAAGGAGAATTGATTCGACAAGAAGGAAGAGAATTTGGTGCAACTACTGGCCGACCTAGACGCTGTGGCTGGATTGATCTTCCACAAATGAAATATGCGATTATGATTAATGGCGTTACCGAACTTTCGATGATGAAGGCAGATGTTTTAAGCTGTTTTGATACGATTAAAGCATGCACACATTATATCATAAATGGTGAAAAAGTAGATTATTTCCCATACGATGTAGACGGAATTGACCTAACTCCTGTATATGAGGAAATTGAGGGGTGGAATTGCGATCTTACACAATTAAAATCTTTTGAAGACGCACCACAAACTTTAAAAAATTACGTTACGTATTTAGAACGGCATTTAGAAGTACCAATTACAGTTGTTTCTGTTGGCCCGGACAGAAACCAAACACTAAAGAACCACTAAAATTTGAAGGCATTCAAGAACATATTAAAAATTGCGCTTTCACTAAGCGCATTTTTTTTGTTTCCCGAATTTTTAGGGGCACAAAAAAGTATTCTTGAATTATTACCAGGCTCCAAGAAACTTGGATACAATGAAAAAACTGGAGCGCACCGACTTGTTGGAAGTGTGAATTTTAGTTATCAGGGAAATACAATGTTTTGCGATTCAGCACATTATTTTGATAAAACGCAAGAAGTTCGAGCGTATGGAAATGTACATATTACAAAAGACGAAATCAATTTGTTTTGTGATTCCTTATATTACAATGGAAAAACGCGGAAAGCAAAATTATGGGGGCACGTTCGGGTGCGAGATTTAGAATACAAACTTACAACCGACACCTTAGAATACGATTCAAAAAAAGCGCAGGGAATTTATCGATATGGTGGAAAAGTAGAAAGTATCGTTTCTCCTGAAGTGCTTACAAGTCGAATTGGTTATTTTTATCCGCAATCACGCAGCTTCTTTTTTAGCGGAAAAGTCAACTATTCGAATGCAGACCTTTCTATGAAAACAGATACACTCCAATATATTTATGCAAAACAAACCACCTACTTTTTTGGTCCAACGACGATTCTAAAAGGAAAAACCATTCTAAAATGCGAGCGCGGTTGGTACAATGTTGAAACAGAAGAAGGACGATTAATACAACACGCCGAAATTAGTGAAGACAGTAAAATAATTCGTGGAGACACCCTCTTCTATCAACCAATTTTAGGGCAATCTATTGGAAAAGGTCACGTTTATTTCAGAGACACAACAGATGCATTAGAATTCTATAGCGATTATGCATTTTATTCCGAGAAAGCTAATAATTCATTTTTAACAGGACATGCATTGGCGATAAAAGTGCAGAAAAAAGATACAATATATTTACACGCAGACACTTTATTTAACCAAAATGATTCTTTGGGAAAACCTTTCTTTACCGTTGGATATTTTAACGTTAAACTATATAATACCTCGATGCAAGCGATTTGTGACAGTATGTATTTTGATAGGGTAAAAAACGTTCTTGAATTGCACAAAAAGCCAATCGTATGGTCACAAAATGCAGAATTAAAAGGCGAAAAAATGCAAATACACCTGAACGACTCATTACTAGAGAAAATTCTGATTACAGAAAATGCTTCTGCTATTATGGAAATAGATTCCGGAAAATACTATAACCAATTGGCTGGAAAAGAAATTACTGCCTTTTTCAAGGATAATGCACTCATTAGATCGGATGTCAATGGCAATGCTCGAACGATATTTTTTCCAGAAGACGAAGAAAAAACCGATACAACAATTGTTATTAAACGCTTAGGAATGAATCGTTTGTACGCGAGCGATTTGCGTGTGTATCTAGATAGTGGTGAAGTTCGTGGAGTTACTTATTTTGATAAACCCGATGGGGTGTTTTATCCGATGGATCAACTCAATAAAGAAGAGCAATTTATTTCTAATTTTATGTGGCAGGCTTTTTTAAGACCTAAAAACTGGATGGAAATAATTCACTAATTCAATCCAACATTAATGAGATTCCTGCGGATTTTGATCTTCCTCCGTATCCCATCTCGTAACTCTTTGTACACCATCAACTTGCTCAAATTTTCGCGTCAATTGTTCCAAGTGATCGGTATCGTATACCAATACTTTAATTCGACCATCAAAAATTCCGTCTTCCGTTTCAAATGAAATAGATTTCATGTTCACATTATGCTCTTTCGAAATTATTTCAGTTAGACGATTTACTAAACCAATATTATCGATTCCCATAATTTGAATTGCAGCAACACGTTCCACCAAATCTTTTGACTGCCAGCGTGCTTTGATGCAACGGTAATTCATTTTTGACATTAAATGTTCAGCATTTGGACAATTGTTTCGGTGAATTTTTATGCCTTCACTTATGGTAATAAACCCAAAAACAACATCTCCTGGAATTGGGTTACAACATTTTGCCATTTGATATTGGATATTCTTGAAATCCTCACCAATGATTATAGAATCTTCCGATTTATTAATTTTGGGATAAACATCTTTCTCGAGCTTATCTTTTGTGGAATTATTTGTCTTCTTTTCGCCATTTAATATCCCATGAACGGCATCAATATCGCGTAATTTTATTAAATCGATTTTTCCCTTTGCAATTCTGAAATAGAGTTCCGTTACAGAGGGCATACCGAAATATTTCTCTATAAATGTTATATTTTCTGCCGTCAGACGGATATTATGCTGTTTAAATTTACGCTCCAGAATTTCTTTCCCATCTTGTGCGATTGCCTTTCTTTCTTCGTTCAGGGAGGATTTTATTTTTTGCTTTGCCCGGGCAGAAATCACAAAGCGAAGCCATTCGTCGTGCGGTTTTTGTTTGGAAGAAGTTATAATTTCCAACTGATCCCCATTCAATAGTTGATAACTCAGCGGAACCAATCGGTTGTTAACTTTTGCACCAATACATTTATCACCGATATCGGTGTGAATATCATAAGCAAAATCAAGAATTGTGGCGCCATTAGGTAAAACACGAAGCTCTCCTTTTGGCGTAAACACATAGATTTCATCCGCAAAAAGGTTTGCTTTAAATTCGTTAACAAAATCCAATGCATTGGCATCTGGATTCTCCAAAAGATCTCGTATTTCGGTTATCCAACGGTCAAATTTACTTTCTTCCGACTTGGATTCTTTGTATTTGTAATGCGCAGCAAGTCCTTTTTCAGCAATTTCATCCATTCTTTTGGAACGAATCTGCACTTCTACCCATTTTCCCGTTGGTGACATCACAGTTGTGTGCAAAGATTCATAGCCATTTGCACGCGGTGTAGAAATCCAATCACGCAAGCGATCTGGACTCGGTTGGTAAAAATCCGTTATGATACTATAAATACGCCAGCAATCCGGTTTTTCCAATTCCGATGGTGTATCTACTATTATTCGAATAGCAAAAATATCATAGACTTCTTCAAATGGAATTCCCTTGGCATTCATTTTCCGCCAAATTGACGAAACAGACTTTGTACGTGCTTTAATATCAAATACATACCCTTCAAATTGCAGTGCGTCTTTTATTGGCTGGACAAATCTTCTAATGAAACGATTACGCACATCCTTCGTTGATTTCAGGCTATTTTCAATTTTAGAAAACACCTCTGGCTCACTGTACATAAGGGCCAAGTCTTCCAATTCACTTTTGATGGAATACAATCCCAAACGGTGCGCCAACGGAGCGTATAAAAATTTCGTTTCAGAAGCTATTTTTAGTTGTTTGTCAGCCCGCATGCTTCCAAGCGTACGCATGTTATGCAACCGGTCCGCAAGTTTGATTAAAACCACTCGAATATCATCGGAAATTGTT
>CANJSS010000086.1 GCA_947476955.1 Flavobacteriales bacterium | reverse complement strand
TTTGTAACTTTTGTTGTGCAAACCAACTCGATTTTATTACTTTGCGCTATAAAAATCAACAAAAAAAAGTACATGTTCAATATCCCAAATTTATTTACAGCAGCAAATTTAATGTGTGGCGTAGTTTCCATTCTCTTAACACTTGCCGGCCGGATTGATATAGCGCCATTTGTAATTTTTTTAGGCGCCTTTTTTGATTTTTTCGATGGGTTTTTAGCTCGGAAGCTAAAAATTAGCAGTGAAATGGGAAAGCAATTGGATTCTCTGGCAGATATGGTGACTTTTGGTGTTGCACCTGGTTTATTGATGCTTGTTGTAATGATTACCACAATTTATATTGACGGTCCATTTTTTACGGAAGATTTTGCTTCTCATGTCCATTTTCAGCTTCAAAATTGGATGAATGCAGTTTTTTATGGTGTTCCAAATTCTATGGACGCGACTATAAAATACTTGCCTTTTGTAGGTTTGTTTATCCCTTTTATGTCGATGTTTCGATTAGCAAAATTCAACTTGGATGAAAGGCAAACGGATTCATTTATAGGCTTACCAACTCCTCTTAACACCTTGTTTTTTACTTTTTTCCCATTAATTCTATGGACAGAATTTGAGGTCTGGAAATACGATGAAGGAATTTTCGGATACCTTTTTAACACTTATTTTTTGTGTGCAATTACTATATTGATGAGCTTATTATTAGTTTCGGAATTGCCGCTTTTTTCTTTAAAATTTAAACACTTTAAATGGCATGGTAATGAAATTCGATTTAGCTTTTTGTTAATAAGTCTAATTTTAATTGCCATTCTTCTTGTTTGGTCCATTCCTTTAATTGTATTTTTGCACTTAATTTTATCTGTGATTGACAATAAATTATCAAAAAAAATAAAAAATGAAGTTCAAAGCTGAGATTGATGTAATGCCGCTAGATGCTCTTTTAGACCCACAAGGAAAGGCGGTCACAAATAGCATGAAAAATATTGGGTTATCTGAAATAGATGGCGTTAGAATTGGTCGCCATGTTCGATTGTTTGTTGAGGCCGAGTCGCAGGAAATCGCTGGACTTAAAGTGGAAGAGGCGTGTAAAAAATTATTGGCTAATCAAATAATGGAGAGCTATACGTTCACCATTTCTATAGCTTAATACTAATTTTCTATAATTTTTGTGACCGGAGAAAATAGTGTAGGATGCGAATTTTCAGCAGAAGGTTCTTGCCTATTTCAAACGTTTAATCCTGTTAAGAATAAAAGTAATCCAACCTTCTTTATAGAAGCAACTATAGATGAGGTCAATAGGGCTGTAGATCTCGCGCAGGAAGCTTATTCCATTCTACCAACAATTTCAGTAGTTCAAAAAGCAGATTTTTTGGAAGAAATCTCACTTCAAATTTTAAGTATTGGTGATAATTTGTTGGATTGTTTCGTTTCAGAAACCGGACTAACAATCGAAAGAGCCATAGCAGAGCGCACTCGTATGTTGATGCAGCTAAATGCGTTTGCCGACTTGGTGCGCAAAAATGAGTGGGTTGAACCTTCTATCGATCCTGGGAATGTTAACCGTAATCCCAAAAAACCGGATTTGCGAAAAATGTTGGTTGGAATCGGTCCAGTTGTAGTTTTTGGCGCTAGCAATTTCCCTTTTGCCTATTCCACAGCAGGTGGAGATACCATCTCCGCATTTGCGGCAGGATGTCCTGTAATTGTAAAATCGCATCCTTTGCATGCGGGAACAGGCGAATTGGTTGCAAATGCAATCGTGAAAGCTGTCATGAAAACTGGAATGCCGAAAGGAATTTTTTCCAATTTAAATGCTGTAAATCTAGCTGTAGGAAAACAACTCGTTTTGCATCCGAAAGTAAAAGCAGTAGGATTTACAGGAAGTATTTCGGGTGGTAGAGCCTTGTTTGACATGGCAAATAGTAGACCTGAACCGATTCCTGTATTTGCCGAAATGGGAAGTGTCAATCCTGTAGTTATTTTGCCTGAATCGTTATCCGAAAACAATGAAAAATGGAGTGATTTACTCGCCGAATCCATAACTTCCGGAGTTGGCCAATTTTGCACAAATCCGGGATTGTTATTGCTTATTGATTCGGAAGAATCAACCTTTTTTTTAGAAACATTGGTAACAAAGGTTCTTAATAGAGAAGCTGCTCCGATGTTGCACCCATCTATTCTTGAAAGATTCGAAAGTGCTAAACGAGAAGCATGTAAAGTTCCTTTTATTTCTTTACATGAGAAGAAAGGAGATATCCCTATCAACGCTACCCGACAAACAATATTAACTGTAAATGCTTCGGTTTTTATGTCCAACCCATTGCTGCAGGAAGAAGTGTTCGGTCCGTTTACACTGGTTGTGATTTGCAAGAGCCTAAATGAATTAGAGGAATCAGTCGCGGTTTTAAAAGGACAACTCACAGGAACAATTATGGGTTCCGTTGAAAATAAGGAGAAGTATAAAACCATTTTTTCTACTTTGCACCAAAAAGTTGGAAGGTTGATTTTTAATGAGGTTCCAACTGGAGTGGAAGTTTGTCCGTCGATGCACCATGGGGGGCCATATCCAGCGACAACAGACAGCAGGTTTACGGCAGTTGGGACGGATTCCATCAAACGCTTCGCTAGACCGATGGTTTACCAGAATTTTCCAGAAGAACTTCTTCCCGAAATACTGCGAGATCAGAATAGAATGAAAATAGAAAGACGAATTAATGGTGCATGGACAAAAAGTGACGTTCATGCATAAAATCTAAAAAATAAACGAATACATTTTTTAGACTCCAAATCTATTTTTACATTTGTTAAATATAAAGAAATAAGTATATGGTAGAAAGTAACGAAACAACAGCAAAAAAAAGTAATGGAGCATTTATTGCGATAATCCTATTGTTATTGGTTGCACTTGCTGTATTGGCTACTATGTGGTCAAGTAAAAACAGTCAGTTGAATGATTGCTCCAATGAAAATAAGCTGTTGAAATCAGATATGGCCGGGATGGACCAAATGATGGAAGGATATGTCGGGAATCTTTCGAGTGATTTGAAAACAGATTTTCAAAATATGTTGAAAACCTACGATGCTTTGATTATGAAGGATGAAAGTAAGGCAGATTCGCTTAACATTCAAAAAGATAAGATTCAAAAGCTTATCAATGAGATTAATTCCAATAAAAAAATGTCTGCGTCTCAATTGTTTCAATTAAGAAAAGAAAATGAAACATTGCGAAGCATTATGAAAAGCTATGTCATGCAAATTGATTCCTTAAATACGTTGAATTTGAAATTGACTTCCGATTTGGATCAGACAACATCCAAGTTAACTTCAACTGCCGTTGAAAGAGATCAATATAAACAAGATGCTGAGGAGAAATCAGAGCAAGTTAAAAAAGGTTCTCGTTTACAAGCGTATAACTTCAGTTCTGCAGGTCTAAAAATGAAGTTGAACAATACCACAGAGCCGACTAATCGTGCAAGAGCGGTAGTTCAGATGCAGTCTGCGTTTACTATTTCTGAAAATCCAATAACTGCACCCGGAAAAAAATCCGTCTATATGCAAATCATAAATCCAGATGGTAAGACGCTTCAATCAAAATCGAGTAATACTATTACCACTGATTTGGGTACGATTGCTTTTTCAGACAAAAAAGAAATTGATTATCAAAACCAGCGCGTGGATCTTTCCATATTCTATGATTTAAAAGGTGAAGAAGCACTAAAAGGAAATTATAAAGTTAAAATTTACTGCGAAGGAATATTGATTGGAACAGATAGCTTCACATTGAAATAAAATTTCAAGAAAATTAAAATTAAACAGTGGGTTAACCCACAAATTTAGTAGATGACAAATATATTTATAGCAAATCTTGACTGGGATATTACCTCAGAAGATTTAAAAACAACATTCTCTGCATTTGGACCTGTAACCTATGCGCACGTTGTATTCGAAAAAGACACACGTCGATCAAAAGGTTTTGGTTATGTCGAAATGGAAGAAACAGATCACGCAATCAATGCAATCAATGCCTTGAATGGCATGGAAGTAAACGATCGAAAGTTGGATGTGAAAATTGCATCTCCAAAAGGGAACAGACCTGTTCGTGTCGCTGTAGAAGAAAAAAAAGCCTTTGAAAAAAAACCTTTCAATAAGGATGCTAAATTCAATAATAGACCATCAAGCTTTACAAAGAAAACCGATGTAATTCAGGACAATAGAGAAGTGCGTCCAGCAAGAAAAATGGAAGATAAGTAAACCGAATTAAACTATGTCATACGCAATTGATCAAGGATTTGTTGATCACAAAATAGATGCAAAAGGAATTGCTACAATTGAATTCGGTCACCCACTTAGCAATTCGCTTCCCGGGAAAATCCTTCAAAAATTAGCAGACGTAATAACCGAACTAGGTGAAAACAATGCGGTCAAAGTTATTGTTTTGCGCTCTGCTGGAGAAAAGGCATTTTGTGCAGGTGCGAGTTTTGATGAATTAATTTCTATTCAAGATTTTGAAACTGGGCAAAATTTCTTTTCAGGTTTCGCCAAAGTTATCAATGCATGCAGAAAAGCTCCAAAATTTATAATTGGCAGAATACATGGTAAAGCCGTAGGCGGTGGAGTTGGAATTGCTTCGTCGGTAGATTATTGTTTAGCTACGAATTCTGCAGATGTTAAATTATCTGAATTAGCAGTTGGAATAGGGCCATTTGTTGTCGGTCCAGCAGTAGAAAGAAAAATAGGATTGTCAGCAATGAGCGAACTTGCTATTAATGCAACAGAATGGCGATCTGCTAATTGGGCAATGGAAAAAGGCTTGTATTGTGCCGTTTTTGATTCCGTAGAAGCTTTGGATGGTGAATTAATTCGATTGGCAGAAAAACTCTCTGAATCCAATCCAGAAGCGATGGCGATGCTAAAAAAAGTGTTTTGGCAAGGAACAGAAAACTGGGATGAACTTTTAAGCGAAAGAGCAGGAATGAGCGGTAAACTTGTGCTAAGTGAGTTTACAATAAACGCTATTCAAGCATTCAAACAAAAGTGAAAAAACACGCTTTAGAATGGCCCTATTTAAAGCAATAAATAGAGCGAATGAAACTCTTTGAATAGATTTAAATCTTTTTTTTAAAATTCATTTGTTAATAAAGATAGAAATCATATCTTTGCACCCCCATTTTAGGGATATTGTCTTATTTTAATAAATGTAAAATTGTGGATACATTAAGTTACAGAACCGTTTCCGGTAACAAGCAGACTGCTAATAAAAAGTGGCTTGTTGTGGATGCTGAAGGCCAAACAGTTGGTCGTTTAGCGAGTAAGGTGGCGAAAATCATTCGTGGTAAACACAAAACGAATTTCACCCCTCATGCTGACTGCGGAGACAACGTTATCGTAATAAACGCTGAGAAAATCTCTTTCTCAGGAGCGAAACTTGTCAACAAAGAATATGTACGTTACACTGGTTATCCTGGTGGACAAAAATTTACTTCTGCTCAAGATATGTTGAGAAAACATCCTGAACGTTTGATCGAAAAAGCGGTGAAAGGTATGTTGCCGAAAAACACGCTAGGAAGAAGACTGTTTACAAACTTGAAGGTGTACGTTGGTACAGAGCACAAGCAAGAAGCTCAAAAACCGGAAGTTTTTAATCTTGACACATTCAAATAAAAAGCATGGAAATAGTTAACACATTAGGAAGAAGAAAAACATCCGTTGCTCGTGTATACCTATCAAAAGGTACGGGTAAAGTGATCGTAAATAAGAAAGACTACAAAGAAGTTTTTCCAGTTGCAGTTCTTCAGTCGAAAATTGAACAACCATTTACAATTACAAACACTATCGGTCAATTTGATGTGAAGGTGAATGTTTTTGGTGGAGGTATCAACGGGCAAGCAGAAGCGATTCGATTGGGAATCTCTAGAGCGCTTGTTGAAGTTGCTGAAGAAAACAAAACATTATTAAAAGGAGAAGGATTGATGACGCGTGATCCAAGAATGGTGGAACGTAAAAAACCAGGTCAGCCGAAAGCACGTAAGAAATTCCAATTCTCTAAACGTTAAAAAATATTTTAGCGGTTGTTTAGTACCCAAAACTGCAAAGTACCCTTCGATACTAGTCGAACCCTTTGCTTGTTGACGCACTAAAGGAAAGTAAACAATTTAAAAAAAAGAAAAATGTCAAAAATTAGTTTTGAAAAATTATTAGAAGCAGGTGTTCACTTTGGTCACTTGAAAAGAAAATGGAACCCGGCAATGGCGCCGTATATCTTTGAAGAGAAAAAAGGTATCCACATAATCGACCTTAATAAGACAATAGCACATCTTGACCAAGCTTGTGCGGCAATGAAACAAATTGCAAAATCGGGTAAAAAGGTTCTTTTCGTAGCAACTAAAAAACAAGCGAAAGAGATTGTATCTCAAAAAGTAGCTGAAATCAATATGCCGTTTGTAACAGAACGTTGGTCAGGTGGTATGTTAACAAACTTCCAAACAACTCGTAAATCTATTCGTAAAATGTCATCTATTGACAAAATGAGAACAGATGGTACATGGGAGACGTTGAACAAAAGAGAACGTTTGTTTAAAACACGTCAGCGTGAGAAATTAGAGAAAAACTTTGGTTCAATCGCAGATATGACACGTCAGCCAGCAGCAATCTTTATCGTTGATATTTTGAAAGAACATATCGCTTTGAGTGAAGCTAAAAGATTGAACATTCCTACTTTCGCAATGGTAGATACAAACTCTAATCCTAAATTGGTAGATTTCCCAATTCCATCTAACGATGATGCAACTAAATCAATTACGATTGTTTTGGATGCAATTTGTGGAGCAATTAAAGAAGGATTAGACGATCGTAAGGTTTCCAAAGAATCTACGGATGAAGCTAAAGCGTCTAAAGATGCAGAACCAGCGGTTGAGGAAACTCCTATGGTTGAAGCAGCAGCTCCAGCAGTTGAGGAAACTCCTATGGTTGAAGCAGCAGCTCCAGCAGTTGAAGAGACTGCAATCGAGGAAGTAGCTGCAGAAGAAGAAATAGCTCCAATCGAGGAAGCAGCAGCTCCAAACGAGGAAGCAGAAACAGAAGAAAAATAATTAATCAAATAAACTATTTCTCATGGCAATTACAGCTGCAGAGGTAAATAAATTACGCCAACAAACAGGTGCAGGCATGATGGACTGCAAAAATGCATTGGTTGAAGCAAACGGAGATTTCGAAACAGCAATCGATTTATTACGTAAAAAAGGTCAAAAAATCGCGGCTAAACGTGGCGATAATGAGGCTAAAGAAGGATTGATTTTTGCACAAGCATCAGAAGATGGAACAGCAGGAGTGATTTTAACACTGAATTGTGAAACGGATTTCGTTGCAAAAAATGAAGGTTTCAGAAATTTTGTTCAATCCCTAGTAGATATTGCTTTAGCAAATATGCCTGCTTCACTAGAAGATTTGAAAAGTCTTCCTTACGATGCTAAATTGTCGGTTGATGAAAAATTAATCGAACAAATTGGTGTTTTAGGTGAGAAATTAGATTTATCTAAATACGAAACATTGAAAGCTGGAAAAGTTGTAGCATACAACCACCCTGGAAACCAATTGGCAACTTTAGCTGCTTTGAATAGCGGTTCGGATGCTGCTGAAGATGCAGGGAAACAAGTGGCAATGCAAATTGCTGCAATGAATCCAATTGCTTTAGATAAAAATGGCGTTGACGCTCGTACAATTGAAAGAGAAATTGAAGTTGGAAAGGATTTGGCTATCCAAGAAGGAAAACCGGCAGACATGGCAGAAAAAATTGCAATGGGCCGTTTGAATAAATTTTTCCAAGAGAACACATTGCTAAGTCAGCAGTTCGTTAGAGATAACAAAGTAACTGTTGAACAATTCTTGAGCTCAACTGAAAAAGACTTGACAGTTGTAGACTTTAAGCGTTTTTCTTTAAGTTAAGCACACAAAACTATATATAAAGGCTATCGATTTTCGATAGCCTTTTTTTTGAAATAAATAATTTTTATACAGTATACAGTTTTTTTTCTTGTTACCAAATTCTGTATATTTGTTTGCCAAAATCCATGAATATGAAATACAAACGCATACTCCTAAAATTAAGCGGTGAATCTCTAATGGGAGATAAACAATTCGGAATTGATAACAAACGTTTAGCAGAATATGCTACTCAGATTAAAGAAATTCACGATTTGGGAGTAGAAATTGCAATTGTAATTGGGGGAGGAAACATCTTCCGTGGCGTGCAAGCCGAAGAAGGCGGAATGGATAGAACCCATGGCGATTATATGGGAATGTTGGCAACAATGATTAATTCAATGGCTTTGCAATCTGCCTTGGAATCAGCCGGAATTAAAACACGCTTGCAATCAGCAATCGAGATGAAGGAAATTGCAGAACCTTATGTGCGAAGACGCGCAATGCGCCATTTAGAAAAAGGCCGTGTTGTTATTTTTGGTGCAGGAACTGGAAATCCTTTTTTCACAACCGATTCTGCAGCTTCCCTGCGCGCAATCGAAATAAATGCTGAAGTTATCTTGAAAGGAACTAGAGTTGATGGAATTTACACTGCAGATCCTGAAAAAGATACAACGGCAACCAAATACGATGTAATTACTTTCGACGATGTTTATGCTAATGGCTTAAATGTAATGGATATGACAGCTTTTACACTTTGTAAAGAAAATGACCTTCCGATAATTGTTTTCGATATGGATACGCCAGGAAATTTAAAGAAGTTATTGGATGGAGAACAAGTTGGAACAATTGTTCGTAACTAGAAATTAGTATTTTTGTGCAAAATCTTTACGCATGACAGAAGAATTACAAATGATTTACGATGAATTTAAAGCTTCGAATACAAAGTCTTTAGTTCATTTGGACACGGAATTACTTAAAATTAGAGCAGGAAAGGCAACTCCAGCAATGTTGAATGGTGTAATGGTTGATTATTATGGAACACCAACGGCAATTCAGCAAGTTGCAAATATTTCTACGATGGATGCTCGCACAATTACAGTACAACCTTGGGAAAAATCTTTGCTAAACGAAATCGCTAAAGGGATAATCAATTCAAATCTAGGATTTGCGCCACAGAATAATGGTGAAATTCTTATAATATCCGTTCCCTTGCTTACGGAAGAAAGAAGAAAAGATTTGGTAAAAAAAGCAAAGGCGGAAGCTGAATTTGCAAAAGTAGCGGTGCGAAATAATCGCAAAGAATCTATCGATATGATCAAGGATCTCAAAAATGATGGCCTATCTGAAGACTTGGCAAAAGATGCTGAAAATGAGATTCAAACAATAACCAATCAATTTATTAAAAAAATAGATGAACTCGTTGAAGTGAAGGATAAGGAGATTATGACAATCTAATATTTAAATTGCCTTTAGGCTCATATCTAAACTTTTTGCGCTATGTGTTAATGCGCCGACAGAAATAAAATTTACACCAGTTTCCGCATACGAACGAATAGTTTCGAGTGTAATTCCTCCTGAAGCTTCTGTTTCATATTCGGTTGGAATTAATTTTAGAGCATCTCGAATTTCATCCGGAGAGAAATTATCGAGCATGATTCGATCTACCATCCCAATTTCAAGAACTTCTTTCAATTCCTGTAGATTGCGAACTTCAATTTCAATTTTTAGATTTTTTTTCTTTGATTTTAAATATTCGATTGCTCTAAGCACGGCAGGTTGAATTCCACCAGCATAATCGATATGATTATCTTTTAGCATTAGCATATCAAATAGCCCAAAACGATGGTTGTGTCCGCCACCGATTCGAACTGCCCATTTCTCGAGAAGTCGAATTCCGGGAGTTGTTTTTCGGGTATCTAGCAATTTTGTTGCGCATCCTTCAATACAAGAAACTATTTTATTTGTTTGTGTTGCAATTCCGCTCATGCGTTGCATGCAATTTAAAACTAGGCGTTCTGTCGTTAAAATAGATCTAGAACTGCCGGATACAATAAATGCAACATCTCCCGATTTAACCGCCTTTCCATCCTCCAGTAAAATTTCAATTTGTAGGGATGGATCAAACCGTTTAAAGATAATTTCCGCTAATTCTATGCCAGCCAATATGCCATCTTCCTTAATAATTAGTTGTGCTTTGCCAATTGCGTGCGCTGGAACACAAGCGAGCGTGGAATGGTCTCCATCACCAATATCTTCTCGTAAGGCATTATCGATAAGTTCTAATATCATAGGATAAATATACAAATTGGAGACTTTTATCTGGTTCATAATTTCGTTTCTATTGAACTTTCGCAGCTCCTATAAAAAATGAATAAGGAATAAAAAAAAATTAAGATTTCTCAATAGTTAGACTTTCCATTTTGAAATCACCATTAATTTTTTTGAAATGAATTGTAACGCGGAAACTTTCTTGTTTACTTTCATAATTGCCAATTGCAAAAGAGCCATCCGAAGTTTCTTTTCCTTTGAAAATAAATTTGAATGAAGATCCAGGTTTTTTGGTAAAGAAATCTTTTAAAACCAAATTTGCCTGCGAGGCGCTGTATGCTCCTTCTTTTCCCAGAATATTTAGTAATATTTTATCTTTGCCTAGTCCAATAATACTGGAAGCATCATTGGATACAAACGCTTTTTCAATTGTAGAATAGGGAATTTCACTTTGAACGTTTAAGGAAAGGAAAATACTGGTGATAAAAACGTATAAAAAAACCATCAAATTATTTTTCTAGTTACTTACAAAAATAGTGCCTTTTTTCACCCATTTATATAAATCATTTATTCTAATCCATTGTTTGAAGCCTAAAAATGGTGTTTTAAGCAATTTTTGAATCAAAAGAGGACGTCTATACAATTCGAATCATTCTTTGTTACTATTTTTGAAAGGTGAAAGTTAAATTTATTTGTATTGGTAAAACTGGGAAATCCTTTTTAGAAGAAGGGGAACATGAATATTTGAAGCGCTTAAGGCATTATTTACCTGTTGAAAAATTGGAGATTCCAGATTTAAAAAACGCAAAAAATTTGACGGTTGAACAAATTAAAGAGCAGGAGGGAAGGGAGATAATTTCAAAAATACAACCTGGCGATCAATTGATTCTCTTGGATGAAAATGGCGATCAATTTACCTCTCTCGAGTTTGCGCAATTTTTCCAACAAAAATTTAACGCCGGAGGTAAATCAATTTTATTTGCCGTAGGCGGGGCCTATGGATTTTCGGCAGAGGTTTATTCCTTAGCGACTGGAAAGATAAGTTTATCTAAAATGACATTTTCACACCAAATGGTGCGAATGATTTTCTTTGAACAACTTTACCGAGCTATGACCATTTTGAAAGGGGAACCTTACCACCATTCTGGCTGAAAATTGTTGCTTAATTTACGCTGTAAAAGAATCTTTTTTTTCAAATTCGCTTGCATAAACTAATGTGTAATTCAAGTTAAATGAATTACCTTTATAAAAAATATAAATGGTATATCAGTCTGAATCCGTTTCTTATAGAGGCTTTACTTTTTTTAGTCCATTAGACATTGGTTTATCCATTTTGGGTCTTGTCATCCTTTTTATGATGATATACGCAAAAAGACAACGCAACAAAGATTTAGAGTACTATAAATATTTGATTCCTGCATTCTCATTTAAAGTCCTATTTGGATTAGCCAATGCATTCTTCTATATTATTGTTTATGAAGGTGGTGGAGATTCAATATATTATTTTGAAGCTGCATTGAAACTCAACAATTTATTTTGGGTAAACACATATGGCTTTTTTCAAGAATTATTTCAAAGTCCAGAGGTCCGTAATTTGTACTTAAACTTTACTATAGAAACCGGTTATCCTCCAAGATGGATCTACGACGAAGAGGAAGGATTTTTTATTTCCAAAATAGCTTCTGTATTCGCATTTTTTA
>CANJSS010000085.1 GCA_947476955.1 Flavobacteriales bacterium | reverse complement strand
TTTCCAAAGTTTGCATTTTCCATGAAGATATTCAACGATTGCGATTGACAAATATATGCTCCACGGTCAGCTGCTTGATCAATAATTGCTTTTTGAGAAATTTCCCAAGCCGTTTTGTAAAGCTCTTTTAAGTGTTGTGGAATTTCAGTTATGTTTTGAACAGATCCGTTAGTAGTCATAATTTTACTACGCATTTCTTTGTTCCACAAACCTTCTTTCACTAAATCCTTCAACAAGTGCTTATTTACAATAATAAATTCACCAGATAATACGCGTCGTGTGTAAACGTTTGAAGTATATGGCTCAAAACATTCGTTGTTTCCTAAGATTTGAGCAGTTGAAGCAGTTGGCATCGGCGCAAGCAACAAAGAATTACGAACACCATATTTTTTAACTTCTTGTTTCAAAACGTCCCATTCCCATCGGTTAGTTGGTGTAACGTTCCACATGTCGTATTGGAAAATCCCTTTTGAAACTGGCGAACCAGCATACGATTCATATGCGCCATCCACTTTTGCCAAATCTTTGGAAGCAGTCATTGATGCATAATAGATAGTTTCGAAAATTTCTCTATTCAATGCACGTGCTTGTTCGGATTCAAATGGTAAACGCATTAAAATGAATGTATCTGCCAAACCTTGCACGCCTAAACCAATTGGTCGGTGACGCATATTTGAATTTTGCGCTTCGATTACTGGATAATAATTTTCGTCAATTATTCGATTCAAGTTGATTGTTGCCTGGTAAGTTACCTCAAATAATTTATCGTGGTCAAACCTTCCATCTTCTGTTACATATTTAGGCAAAGCCAAAGAAGCCAAATTACATACCGCAACCTCATCTGGCGCTGTATATTCGATGATTTCGGTACATAAATTAGAAGATTTTATTGTTCCTAAATTCTGTTGATTAGACTTCGCATTAGCGGCATCCTTGTACAACATGTATGGTGTTCCCGTTTCGATTTGCGATTCCAATATTTTGAACCAAAGATCTTGTGCTTTTATTGTTTTTCGACCTTTTCCTTCTGTTTCGTAACGCGTGTATAATTCTTCAAATTCGGCACTGTGCGTATCTGAAAGACCTGGACATTCGTGCGGACACATAAGTGTCCAATCGCCATTGTCTTTCACCCGTTTCATAAATAGATCGGGAATCCAAAGTGCAAAAAATAAATCACGAGCACGTTGTTCTTCTTTTCCGTGGTTTTTCTTAAGGTCTAGGAAATCAAAAACATCCGCATGCCAAGGCTCGATATACATTGCGAAAGAACCTTTTCTTTTTCCGCCACCTTGATCAACGTAGCGTGCCGTATCGTTGAATACGCGCAACATTGGAACAATCCCGTTAGACGTTCCATTTGTCCCTTTTATATATGATCCTGTAGCGCGAACATTGTGAATTGCAAGTCCGATTCCGCCTGCAGATTGTGAAATCTGTGCACATGATTTCAAGGTATCATAAATCCCACTGATACTATCATCTTTCATTGTCAACAAGAAACAAGAAGACATTTGTGGTTTCGGAGTTCCAGAATTAAATAACGTTGGCGTTGCATGCGTGAACCAACCTTCTGACATTAGGTGGTACGTTTTTATTGCTGCCTGCACATCTTTTTTGTGGATTCCTATAGCCACTCGCATTAACATTTGCTGCGGGCGTTCTACGATAACATTTTCCAACTTCATCAAATACGAGCGCGTCAAGGTTTTGAATCCGAAATAATCGTAGCGAAAATCGCGGTCATAGATTATGCTAGAATCCAGTAAATCTTTATTCTCCATAATGATTTGGAACACATCATCCGCGACTAAAGAAGCAGGCTGATTTGTTTTTGGATCAATATAATTGTGCATATCGTACATTACTTCAGAGAAGGTTTTTTTAGTTTCCTTGTGAAGATTGGAAACGGCAATTCTAGAAGCCAACAATGCATAATCCGGATGATCAATTGTTTTTGCTGCAGCAGTTTCGGCAGCAAGATTATCCAAAATTGTAGTTGTTACCCCGTCATAAATCCCTTCGATTACTTTCATTGCAACCACTTCTGGCGAAACCAAAGGATCTAAACCATAGCACATTTTAATAATCCGTGCTGTGATTTTATCGAATTTAACGGCTTCTTTTCTACCGTCTCTTTTTACTACATACATGCGCGCTCTTTTATTTTAATTTTTTACTCGTATTCTATTTCTTTAAAACTCTTCGCTGGTGCTAAAAGTCTGGTTGTTTTTGCCGTCCAAAACGCCTGCTTTCTGATATTCCGCAACTCTTTTCTCGAAGAAATTTGTTTTTCCCTGTATGGAAATCATGTCCATGAAATCAAATGGATTAGAAACGTTATACACCTTATCATTCCCTAATTCCTGCAATAATCTATCCGCTACAAACTCGATATATTGAGCCATCAAGTCACTATTCATTCCAATTAAACGAACAGGAAGGGCGTCTGTAACGAATTCTTTTTCAATTTCTACAGCATCCATTATAATTTCTTTCACTTGATCTTTCGTCAGTTTGTTGACTACGTGTTTGTTGTATAACAAACAAGCAAAGTCACAGTGTAAGCCTTCATCTCTAGAAATCAGTTCATTTGAAAAAGAGAGCCCTGGCATAAGTCCTCTTTTCTTTAACCAGAAAATAGAACAGAACGAACCGGAGAAGAAAATTCCTTCCACCGCAGCAAAGGCAACCAAACGTTCCGCAAAAGAACCCTTGTCTATCCACCGCAGCGCCCAATCCGCTTTTTTACGCACGCAATCCAAGGTGTCGATAGCGTTAAATAAATGGTTTTTATCGGCGCTATCCTTGATGTACGTGTCGATAAGCAAGGAATAGGTTTCTGAGTGAATATTTTCGATTGCAACTTGAAAACCATAGAAAAATTTTGCTTCCGTATATTGGACTTCGGACAGGAAATTTTCGGCAAGATTTTCATTTACAATTCCATCGGAAGCCGCGAAAAAAGCAAGTATATGCTTTACAAAATGCCGCTCATCATCCGTTAATTTATGCTCCCAGTCAATCAAATCCGGAGAAAGATCAATTTCTTCTGCAGTCCAAAAACTTGCCTCTGCCTTTTTATAAAATGACCAGATATCATCGTGCTGAATTGGAAATAGAACAAATCTATTATTGTCTTTCGCTAAAATTGGTTCTACTTGTGCCATTTTATTTTATTGTCTTTTTTGTTTTAGTTAAACAGTTGCATCAGTATACCCGACGCACTATGTATATGAGTTTTGGTGCTTCCTTTCCCCTTCTTTGAAACCCACGAAAAATTTTTGATAAAACCCCATTGTTAGGGCTTACAAAAATTGTTAAAATACTTCCCTTTCGCAACTAAAGAAATTCACAAAAAGTCAATGTTATTAACATTAGCAAGCGGAAAGCCTTTACGGGCAAACCTTAACACGTTTATTAACATTCTTGTGAAAGATATTCACATCGTAACGACAGTACTTTGTGGATAAATTTATTTAATTGGTCAAACGGTTGAATTCAAAGAAGTTTGAAAAATGTTTTATAAAATTAGCTCCTTTTTACAGCAAAGTCAAGAAATAATTTTTGATATTTTAAACACTAAATTGTGTATAGTTTTTTTACTTAGCTTTGGGTATGAAAAGACTGCTTTTTCAGCCGAATATTTGGAAAAATATCTACCGATCGATTAGCCCTATAATTTTTCCAGAAAGTTGTTTAATGTGTAACGATGAACTGGCGGCTTCGGATGAGTGGGTTTGCTCCTTTTGCCACGGAGAATTAATGTATACCTATTTTGAACTATACACCGAGCCAACAAAGCTAGATCAATTATTTTGGGGAAGGGTTTCCTTTACAGGAACATATTCCTTATTGTATTTTGAAAAGGGGAAATCTTCTCAAAAAATCTTGCACGCATTAAAATACCAATCCAATCCATCTGTTGGTGTAGCATTCGGGAAAGAAATAGGAAGAAAAATAAAATTGCTGGAGGCATTCAAAGATTTAGATTTACTTGTTCCAGTTCCAATACATCCAAAAAAAGAATTTGTGCGTGGTTATAATCAAAGCGAGCAAATTGCCGCAGGAATTGCTGCTATTTTATCCGTAAAAATGGACGCAAATTTCCTTAAAAAACAAGTGCATACGGAAAGCCAAACAACGCGAGGAAAATTTGCACGCTGGGACAATGTTGTAGACAATTTTATACTAAAAAAGGTAAATCAAAACGTAAAACATATTGCACTAGTAGACGATGTTGTAACCACAGGCGCGACACTTGAAGCGTTGGCTCGATCCATTCAAAAAAATTATCCGGATATTCGCATTAGTATTTTAAGTTTAGCAATAACGAAATAATGGTGCAACAGAAATTTCTAATAATCGGTGCAGGGATCGCCGGGATTTCTATCTCAGAAGCATTAGTCTCTCAGGGACATTCGGTAAAAATGATTGACAATGGCAAAAACCGTAGTTCCATTGTAGCGGCTGGCATGATTAATCCAATCGTATTTCGTCGGATGACAAAATCTTGGCGCGTTGATGAATTTCTGCCATTTGCGGAGGAATTTTATGCAACATTAGGTGAAAAATGCGGGCACCAATTTATGCATTCCATTACTATTCGGCGTTTATTTTCCTCCGAGCAAGAGCGTGACTTTTGGCTAAGCAAACAGGAGTTGGAAGAATTTAGTAAATACCTTACAAAGGTTTCATCGGACGATTTATCTTATGCAAAAGCAACAAATTTATTTGGTTCAGGTCGTGTAAAAAACAGTTCTTTTATTGCTACGCAGTCATTTCTAGAAGAAACAAAAAAATGGCTTTCCACGGTTTTGGAGATGGTAAAACAAGAATTTGATTACGAAAAAGTTGATCCAGAAAATGGCACATACGAGGAAGAATCTTTTGATAGCATTATTTTTTGTGAAGGTGTTGAGGTGCGCAACAATCCTTGGTTTGGAGCTATTCCAATCAACCCTACAAAAGGAGAAATTCTAACTGTAACTTCCGAAACACTGCCTGAAAATGAATCTTTAAACCGGAAATGTTTTGTGCTTCCATCTGGAAATAAAACCTTTAAAATTGGCTCTACGTATGTTTGGAACACGTGCAACGATACAACTACTGCTGAAGGTAGAGAAGAGATTTGCGACCATCTTTCCCATCTCACTTCCGCTCGGTATAAAATTATAGATCAAACAGCTGGTATTCGTCCAACTACCTTAGACCGGCGACCAATTATGGGAAGACATGAAACGTATCCAAAACTTGTTGTTTACAACGGGCTAGGAGCGAAAGGTTATTTGTTGGCGCCACTTTTAGGAAAAGAATTAGCTGATTATTTACTCCATTCCATTCCATTGGATAAAGAAATAAGGTATTCCCGTTTGCAGAAATAAAATACGCGCAAACACAGCAATTAGATTATTGATTTTGTATTTTTGCACTAGGTAATAATTAAAACGAAATATATGTACCCACCAGAGTTAGTACGACCAATGAAAGAAGATCTCATTCAGGTTGGATTTGAACAATTAACCACGCCTGAAGCGGTAGATCACACCATTCAAGATTCTAAAGGATGTCTACTTGTTGTAGTAAATTCTGTTTGCGGCTGTGCTGCAGGAAATATGCGTCCTGGCGTAAAGTTATCTTTAACAGGCGCAACAATTCCAGCGGGACTTGCAACTGTTTTTGCAGGAGTGGATGGCGATGCAGTAGCGCAAGCGAGAAAGTATTTTTTGCCTTATCCTCCATCATCCCCTTCCATTGCATTATTTAAGGATGGTAAGTTGGTGCATTTCTTAGAGCGCCACCACATTGAGGGCGGAACCGCTCAAATGATTGCGGATAATTTAACGGAAGCCTACGCAGAATTTTGTTAAAAGCAAATCAAACGAATTGAAAAACCCTGTAAACTGTTGTCTACAGGGTTTTTTATTGTTTGACTTTTTTGTTTTAATGTATACAAAAAACTTATCCCTTAAAAAACAGTGGATAGAGATTTAAGCTCAAAGCAACAGCTAGCCATGCCAAATAAGGAAGAAGAAAGAAAATCAAGATTTTATTGCCTTTGGCCAATTTCACGTGCATGAAAATTAACACGCACAATAAACTAGTAATAACCAACGCGCCAATAGCAATGCAATGCCAGCTAAAGAATACAGGATTCCAAAGTATGTTCAAGAGCCACTGCGCAGAAAAAAGCATCCATAAATGTTTTCGTTGAGCAATCGGAACATGCGTATATAGTTTGAACATATAAAAAGTAAAACAAACCATAATTGTTGTCCAAGCAGCGCCGAAAACCCATCCTGGAGGCGTCCATGGTGCTTTTTGAAGCAGGTTGTACCAGCTGTTTTCCGCTGGACTCCCGCCCATTAGTAGTGCGCCAAAATAGAGTGCGCCAAAATTTAAAAGCAAAAATAGTAGAAACCGCACTAATTTAAAATGAGTAAACGAGAACTTAATTTACTTGAATCTTCTTGCACTTTTAAAAGATACATACCATTATTGAACGACTCTGCATTTATAGTAAACACTTTTTCTTGTGTCCGTTCATCCACTAATATTCGTCCTGAAAAATCGACTAATTGAATATGCTTTTTCGATGCCGCTTCAAACACAACTGTTACAGAACCGCTCGAAGGATTTGGATACATAGAAAATTTAATTTCTTTATCCAGTTCCCCTAGCGATGCGTCGGTACAAAAATCCTCTGGTATATTACCCGAGCAGGTAGAAAAAGCATATAAATTTGCAGTTTGAGCAGGCGTATTTGCCGCTTGAAGTATTGGATTCGAGCAACCCAATCTTTCCAATAAATAATCGCGAACAAAATTTATTGTTGTATCCATGTAAGCGACTTGTGTTGCGCTGGTTCCTAAATACGGAACGTGTCCTGCTCCATAAAAAGTATAAAAATTAGTAGGAACACCAACTGCTTGCGCTTGTTCGTGCAACATTCTACTTCCATCCAAATACATTAAAGCAACGCCGGGATTTACAATTCCCCGGTTATATTTTACTGTTGCATCAGTTGTTCCATGCAAAGAACACAGTGGTAAATCCCCATTTTCCAACCAACCATACTGCGCTAAAGCCCCACAGAGATTTATCACACCATTCACTTTTGAGGAGTAGCAAGGATTTCCGCTGTTTCCTTCCAAGCCGCCCAATGTTGACAAAACTCCTTGTGGCACATAACCATTTATTTCACAGGAACGGTCCAAATAAGCCAAATGAAGTGCTGTAATCGCGCCAGCTGAAGAACCGCCAATAAAAATATTATTGGTGTCAATTTTATAGGTGTTTGTATTTTCTGCACGATCCTTGTAAAAAAATCGAATGGAAGCACGCAGGTCTTGCACTGCACGCATTACTGCTTTTACAGAATTAGCAGAATCAATTGGAAAAAATCCAGTTCTGTAATCTATGGAAGCACAGACATATCCTTTTTTTGCAAATGCATTTGACAAAGCAACCATATCCGGATCTGTCTTAGATCCGCCAAGAAAACTGCCTCCATGTGTCCAAATAATTAAAGGTCTAATTGCTGCAGTATCGCCTGTTGCTTCGTAGAAATCGAGTTTTAAAGGGGTATTCTGGTTCGAAAAAGACGTGTTTTGGCCATAAACAATGTTACTGGTTAAGGAAACATTGGTAAAAACATCCGTTGCATATCTGCCGGTTGAGCAAGGTTCTTGCGCGTGAAATAATGCAGTAAAGGATAAAAAAATAGTTAAAACTGTAGTTGATCTTTTCATGCTGTTTCGTTTAAATTAATTATGGAAAGTAAGTGCTTCTATATTTGGTGACGTCCACCAATGGAATAGTTGCGTTATATTTATTGTTCACGGATTTAATAAATTCATTCGTAAGAAGTGCATTCCCTTTCGGGTTTAAGGTTAAACCATCCAACGAAACTGTTCCACCAGAAACGAACTTCAAATTTAACCCAATTCCGTTGTAAACGATTCCTGTAGCCAATTTTTGATAAAAGGCTTCTACATCTGTTAGTGCTAAATTATTTTCAGCAGCCTGAATTTCCAAAACAGTATTATATTGCTGTGTTGCGTTGCGAATTTCTTCCAATTCTGAAATCGTTAGCACAAATTCATTTCGAAATGGAAAAACAGAGCCCATTTGAAAACACTTTACAGAATCTAAGGGCGCTGAAAGCAATATTAATTCGCCAGGAACCATTTTTCTAACACCAAAACCTCCAGCAGTTGGATCTTCAATGATAAAAGGGTTTGCGCCAACCTGAAAAGAGATTCCTAATGGATTATAAATTTGATTTAAGGAGGCGACCTTGTCTGGAGTAAGATTCAATCCATTGTAAGGAATTGTTGTGAAAAATGGTAAAGCAGTGACATCCGGGATATTTGCCACAACGCCTTTAGCACCATTTACTGTTAATTTATTTAGTGCGTTTTGAATACTTCCGCTAAATCCGTTGCCATCTGTTCCAAAAACAGGCGTTAAATTTCCAATCGCAGCGCCTTTTTTAGCGTATGCCATGACCTCATCCATTCCAACAAAAAAGGAAAAAAAAGTAGCATTACTGGAAAGCACATCTTCTAACACTTGCCCAGAAGTTGAATTAGAAGCCATTCGTGCAAAATACGGATTAAAATTCCCTGGTCCATTGCTAGAGTTCCCCAGGCCGTTTTGAGTCAATTCTACTGCTTTTAATCCCGGAACACCAAAATTGTGAAATCCTGTAGTGTAGTTGTTTTGCTGAAAAAGAGCCAAATCGCCTAGTAGAGAAGTTCTAACTGGAGATAAGGAAGTGACGCCAAGACAATCCGTTTTATACCCTAAAATCAAACTGGATTTTCCATCTGCATTGCAGCCGATATCTGTGCTTTGAATGAGTGGTTGGAGAAATTCGAGGTTTCCTATTAATCCCAATTGTTGCGCAAATATATTTCCGATAGAATTTTCCTGACCAGAAGAAAACAAGGCATCGTCCATGAAACCTGCGGTTAATGCCCCTCCGACAGAAACAAATCGGGCAGCATTTATTTCCCCAGCACTTGGCTCCTTCGAATTTATTTTTGGTTTGCAGCTACTAAAAATAGTTAGTAAAAAACAGGCAATAATCAAAAAGCTAATCTTATTTCTCATCGTTTAAAATTGATATATAATTGCCAATCCAGGCGCTAAGACATTGGTGGTGAATTTTCCACTCAAGTTAGTTTCTAAATTCGTGTCGGTTCTTTCAATATGAGTAAATAGCACGGAAGCATCCAAAGAAAAATGGGGTCCAATTTTTGCGGAAAATCCCGTTGTATAGTTCAGCCTATTTGCATCGGGAGTTTCTGGCGTGACATATCCGCTTTGAACGGGCGACATTCCAAATGCTATTCCAGCACGAAGGGAAATTATTTTATTCAACTGGAATTGAACACCAGTTCTAAAAGCAAGTGTATTTTTATACATTCTTGCAGACCTAGTGTCCACTAACGATGCTGTGTTTTGCGCATAATCAAAGCCCAAGGTATCGTAAGCCTTCCATCCGATAGCATTTATATCCAAAGCAAAAATCCATTTTTCATTGCATTTATAGGCCGTTGCAATAGTTAAAACTTGCGGCAAAGGCAGGGAAGAAGAAAATTTTCCGCTTGGAAAATTTGACTGTAGCGATTCGGGAACCGTAAATGTTGCCGTTCCGTCATTAACTTCCATGTTGACGCGCGAACGATAGGTTAGTGCCAATGACCATTTAGAAGTTGCGTTAAAATAAATTCCGGAGTTAAAACCAAAGCCTTTTGCCGAGCCACTTAATTCTGCCAAAGCATCTTGTCCAGAGGCATCTTGAATCGGTATATTTTTTTGAAGATTAACCTTTCCAGTAGTGTAGACAAATCCGGCACCAACAGCAATTTTTTTAGAAATTTTATAGGAAATTGTAGGTTGAAAGAAAATGGCGCTTAGTTCCAACCGCTTCATTGCATAGCGACCTTCCCATCCTGCTTCCCATTGAATTGTGCTTCCGAATGGTGTATATATACCAATTCCATACGCAAACTTGCTTTTTTCTGAGCGTTTAAAATTACCATATACAGAAAAGGGAGTGCCAACCGGAGATTCCGTTCGAGCAGTGTTATTTGTTCCGGACTCTTCAAACAACGTATTTGCAAATGTTGGTGTAACAGCGATGGATAAGCTTGATTTTTCTAGAAAACCAATCGCACCGGGATTAAAAAAAACACTGGAAGCATCTTGCGGCAAGGCTGAACCAGCACTCGCCATTCCTTGTTGTTTTTGTCCTTGAAAATTCACTTGGTATCCTTGTGAATTGGATATAAAGCAAAGTGAAACAAGAAAAATAGTTAGCAGTAATTTCATCATAATGACGAATGTAATAAAATAATACGTGCGATTAAAAAGAATTTAATAATCTTTTAATAGTTAACCAAAAACTGGAAAAATCGCAAATTAAAACCAACCATTTTTAGTAAAAGAAATAGTTGAGCCAAAAAGGCTGGCGAGTATTACATGGAAAATACAATTTACGGAAATTCATATTGAATCTGCTTTATGCAGTTAGGCCATGCTTTTTTTTGAAATAAACGTTCGTGTTGAAATATGTTTTTCGCAAAAAGCAACATACAAAAAAGCGAGACCCCCTATTGGAAATCTCACTTTTAAAAAGTATTATCGGGCTTAACTAGTGAAAAACAATCTCATTAAAAATGTTCAACGACAAATGAACCTCTCTTAATAATTTGATCAGACAGAAGTTCAACAAAGTATTTTCCTGCTTCAAAATCACGTGTAAAAAGTTCAAATTTCTCACTGTTTTTATCTAATTCTTTAGAAAAAACAAGACGACCAAAAGAATCAAAAACCTTAATAAAATTGTCTTTATTCAATGGAATATATAAGGCATTATCACTAGGATTTGGGTAAAAGATTATATCCGAAATACTATACTCTTCTAGTTGATTAACATTAGAAATTCCAACAGAGTATGTAGATGCGCATCCTAAATCTGAAACTACCTCCAATGTTAAAACGTAAGAGCCTAAACTACTGTACGTATGCGTTGGATTTGTGGTTGATGCAGTAGATCCATCTCCAAAATCCCAAAAATTTGAAATAATTGTTCCATTATTTATTGTACTTGTATTTGTACAAATAACACTGCTTAAATTTGGTGTCCATTGATACGTAAAATTTGCCTGAGGGCTTTCAATAACACTTATTTGTTTTGAAAAAGTATAAAGACAACCGTCCGTTGTCGTTAAATCAAGGGATATTTGATAATTATTGCTATTTAAATATGTTGTACTATCCTCCGCATTTGTTGATGTCATGCTATTTCCAAAGTTCCATAAATAATTTTGGATTGGTTTTCCATACACATTATTTGCACAATTAAAAGTTATGAATGCATTGGAACAAAAAGGACTTGGCGTTAAAATATAAAAAGCAGAGGCATCTTCTATAATTTTTTTTGAAGACACTTCTCCATTAATTAATGTTGTTATGTTATAAAAGTCTGCCGGTAAAATTGTTGTGCATAGCCCATTTATGCTAAACTTGAGTTTAATTAGGTGTGTATTCAACGGTACAATAAAATCAATGGACGCACCTGAAGACGTATTACTCAAATAAGAATTGTTAGTATTAAAATTTGAAAAAGCATCCAAACCAGGCACCAAAGAAGATGTGGAAACATACGTTAATTTATTTGCATCAAACTGAAACCAAAAGTCGAAAGAACTAATGGATGTATTAGTAGATTTTATCCAAACCGGGATTTCAATATAATTTACACTACTAACAGTAGAATATGTCGCCTGATTTAAGTCAAAAACTATTGAATCTGACAAAATTTTATTTTGTGACGTCCCATGTAGTGCTGAATTTTGTCCTATTGAATTGAAAACAAATAGCACTAAAAAAGGTATTAAAAGTGGAATAAATTTCATAGTAATTAAATTAAATTAGAAAAAAGTCGTGACATAACATCACGACTTTTCAAAACAAAAAAGAAAATTTAGAATACTTAATTATTAATAACTATTCTTTGTGTTGAACTGAAATGATCATTTGAAATGCGCACTAAATAAACCCCTGCACTTACATTTTCAAGGTTAATTTCTTGCTTCGTGTTCTCATTAACTGTTCCAACTTTATTTAAACATTTACCATTTAAATCCAATATCTCAACTTGAGCAGTTTCTTTCAAAACAATAGAGA
>CANJSS010000084.1 GCA_947476955.1 Flavobacteriales bacterium | reverse complement strand
GCATTAAATTCGAAGTGCCGCTTACTTTTCTATTTAGTTCTGCGACCTTGGAACGGAAATCTGACAATTCTTCGGCATCTTGTGCAACCAATGTTTGGTTGTTTAAAGCTTTTACTTGGAAATTAATTTTAGAAGCGAATGGTTCTACTGTGCCATTTTGAACAAGCAATACTTCTACTGAATAGGTTCCTGCAGGCACTAAAAACCCATTATTTTTATTTGTGCTTCCCTTTGGATTAATAGGATTAGTTGCTTCTGTACGCAAGTTCCAGTTCAATTGGGAAATTCCTTTAGAAGGAGTTGATACCAACCGACGCACTTCTGCACCCTTGCTGTTCTTTACCAACCATATAAGCTGCACTTTCTCGTCCTGTTCTTCTTTTCTTAATTCCGCAAGTGTTGGGTAGATCACTGCTTTTTTCTCCTTTTCCAGTTCTTTTTCCTTTTCCTGACGAATAGATTTTAGTGTTTTGAACTCCACTTTTACATGTATGGAGAAGACTGCACCGAATTCAGGATTTGGGGCTGCCCAAAGATTTGCCCCTTGGAACCCTGTTCCTTCCAAGCTTAATGGATCGGATTGAATGTACAATAAAGCTTCTTTAACGGGGAATAAATGCGCTTTTTTAGCTAATATTTCTTTATTCAAATCGCGCAAGGGTGCATAATTATGCAAGACATACATACCGCGACCAAATGTTGCAGCTACCAAATCGTTTTCCCGCTTTTGAATATCTAAATCGTAAACCGCAATTGTTGGTAAACCAGCAAGCTTTGTCCAGGTTTCCCCTTCATTAGTAGAGAAATACGCACCAAATTCTGTTCCTACAAAAAGTAATTTCGGATCAATATGGTCTTGCTTAATACAATAAACTGAACCCCTTTCCGGTAAATTGGAAGCAATGGAAGTCCATGTTTTACCTTTATTAGAACTTTTAAATACATACGGTTTGAAATCGCCAGATCGGTGGTTGTTAAAAACTGCAAATACAACATTTTCATCGTGCAGCGATGCGGTAAGCATATTAACACGGGTGTTTTTTGGAATATCCTTGAATTCAGAAATTTTCAACCACGATTGTCCATCGTTCTCAGAAACTTGAATTAAACCATCGTCTGTACCTGCATAAAGCAATCCTTTTTTCTTTGGCGATTCATCCAGTGCAACAATATTTCCATAAATTGTGGTAGATGCGTTCTTCATAACTGCATCGATGGACCAAACTTGCCCCATTACTTCAAGTGTGTTTCTATCAATTTGTTGGGATAAATCTGGAGAAATAGTGTTCCAGTCGTCACCGCGATTACTAGTTTTAAATACTTTGTTCGCTGCAAAATAAAGTGTTTTTGGATCGTGTGGAGAAACCAAAAGTGGTGCGTCCCAATTCCAACGGTAAGCTGCTTCGCCTTTTCCGGGAATGGGCTGGATATAGACTTTCTCACCAGAAGCTTTGTCGTAGCGAACCAACCAACCGTATTGTGCCTGCGCATAAGTGATGTTTGAATTGGAGGGATCTGTGGCAGATTCAAAACCATCACCACCATTTGTAATATACCAATCCGAATTTAATACTCCAGCAACATTTGTGGTTACGGAAGGTCCACCCATGGAATTGTTATCTTGCGTTCCACCATAAATTGAGTAAAAAGGGCTCGCATTGTCTGTTGCGACTTTATAAAATTGAATTAACGGTAAATTGGAATAATATTTCCATTGTTTGGCGTGGTTGTAGGTTTCATAAACACCACCATCTGTGCCATTTATCCAATGGTCAGTGTTCGTTGGATCAATCCATAATGCATGGTTATCGACGTGTTTCTGATGCTCCCCAGTTGGCACAAAAGTCTTACCGCCATCTTCTGTATGGTGCAAATACGTGTCCATTGCAAATACTTTATTCTTGTCTTTTGGATCGCAAATCAGCTCCTGGTAATAATTTCCACTCGTTGTAAATCCTGACATTTTTGACCACGTTTCACCTTTGTTTGTAGATTGAAAGAAACCACCTTTTTCTTGTCGTCCTTCTGCAATGGCATAAACATAATTTGCGTCTGCAGTCGAAACTGCAATACCAATTCTTCCCATCATTCCTTTCGGAAGTCCTTCAGAGATTTCACGCCATGTTTTACCACCATCTGTTGACTTATAAACCGAAGACTCCGGTCCTCCGCCAATATATGTCCATTCGTGTCGGCGTCTCTGGTGCGCAGAAGCATATAAAATTTCTGGGTTCAACGGATCAATTGCAATTTCGGAAATTCCAGTTTCTTCGGATATAAAAAGTGTTCTTTCCCATGATTTTCCTCCATCAACTGATTTGTAAACTCCTCGTTCGCCGCCAGAACTCCAAACAGGTCCGTATGCTGCAACCCATAAAATATTTTCATCTTTTGGGTGAATCACAATGTTCCCAATATGCTCGGATTTCTTCAAACCCATGTTGGTGAACGATTTTCCGCCATCGACGGATTTGTAAACGCCATCGCCATAAGCAACAGAACGCTGGTTATTGTTTTCACCTGTTCCTACCCAAACGGTAGATGGATTCGAAGGAGCTAGTTCAACACAAGCAATAGAAAATGAACCGTAATTATCAAAAATTGGAGAAAAAGTAGTTCCATGATTATCTGTAAACCAAACGCCACCGGAAGCTGCTGCAATATACCATTTATTTGCGTTTTCAGGGTGTATTGCAATATCTGAAACCCGACCACTTGTTAATGCAGGCCCTACCAACCGGAAACTTAGGCCAGAGACCGTTGAAGCCTCAAATAGTGGAGAAATAGCAGTTGTTTTTGCATCTTTTTTTTGTGCAATACTGCTAGAAGAATACGCTGTTAAAATCAGCGATACGTATATTATTCGTCTCATGTTTAAACTAATTTGAGATAAAATTAACATTTATTCCCTGTCAAAATGCAAATTCTTCTAACTTGAATTTGGTAGTTATATTCCTTTCCAATAACAATATATATAAAGCATGTAATAGTATTTATTTTTTCCGCCAAATTATGTAACCTTTCTAGCCTTTTTTCGATATACCTTTTGGGTATAAAATTTGTGTTGTATAGAATTATCCAAAAAAATCCTTATTTTTAATACCATATGAAATACGTTTATTTCCTAGTTATTATTCTAGCACAATCTTTCATATCTTTTTCACAGGAGGAGGATGAATCGTGTTTACCACCAGATAAGAAAGTGCTAAAACTTCTAGAAACTGCAAAAAAGACAAGCGATACAAAAAGTGCAATTACTAATTTTTCTGAAGCAATTGCTTTGGCTCCTGAAAATGCAATGGTCTATTACGAATATGGCATGTTTGCATATACAATGGGTATAAAAAACTATGATGAACAGCCCAATCCTGCTATGGGAGATAGAAATTTTGTGAAAGCAGAAGAAATGTTTCAAACTGCATTAGAACACTGTTCAGATTACCATGCTAATTGTTCCTATTTTCTCGGAGTGATTAACTATACGCAATTGGATAAAGCCGAGGCAATGAAGTGGTTTGAAGCTTTTAAAAGTTTCAAGCATTCCGATAATTCGAGATATCCGGAGGATTACGACAAAAAAATAAGAGATGTGAATGAGGTATTGAAAGAGAATAAAATAGAACTAGAGGTTTTAGCAATCGAAGTGCCTTTTGCCCCGTCGATCGTGAAAAATGTGAGTTCTGATAAAGATGAATATTTCCCTATGATTTCGCCCGATAATGAGTTAATCTTCTATACTAGAAAGCTGGACAGAGCAAATCTAGGTGATATTCGAACGAATATTGTAGAAGAATTTACCTTTTCAAAACGGTTAGATATACAATCATCTTTTGATTCCGGTGAACCATTAAAACGGCCATTTAATACTGGTGAATTCACAAATTATGGTTCTGCTACAGTATCGGTTGATAATAAAGAAATGATTATTTGCGCATGTAAAAAGGAAATTGTTTATGGTCAAGAATACTTGAATTGTGATTTATATACGGCTCAATACCAGCGTTCTGGAGAAGGTGGAAATGATTTTATTTGGTCCAAATTAGTGAACATGGGTGCAGGAATAAATACAAAAGATGGTTGGGAAGCGCAGCCTTCACTTTCTGCAGATGGAAATACTTTGTTCTATACTGTGGCCAGACCAACATCGCGGGATAACGATATTTACATTGTCAAAAGGAAGGAAGATGGCACGTGGGGCGATGCGCGACCATTCGATGAAATTAATACCGACGGAAAAGATAAAAGCCCCTTTTTGCACCAGGATAGTGAAACCTTGTATTTTGTTTCCTCTACGAGTGACACGCGAAAAGGTGTTGGTGGATTAGATATTTTTTACATGCGCGAGGAAAATGGGAAGTGGTCAGAACCGAAAAATATTGGTTATCCTATAAACTCAAAAGAAGATGAAATTGGATTGTTCGTATCAACAGATGGAAATCTCGCTTATTATTCCTCCAGAGTTGGAGGCAACTGGAACATTTATTCTTTTGAATTATATGAAGAAGCACGGCCTAAAGCGGTTCATATTTTGAAAGGGGAATTGAAAGATGAGAATGGCAATCCAGTTTCCGATGCCGCAATAGAAATTTCTTATTCTGGCTCGGATGAGGTGACAAAAATAAAGGTAAATGGTGACGATGGAAAATATGCCGCTGTCGTCAAAACTGAAATGAAACAAGATATTATGGTTACCGTCAAAAAGGAAAACCATGCTTTCGATTCTAAATTAATTTCTAAAGAATCTTTCGAAAAAGATGAATTGGTGATTCGAGGAAATGATTTAAATGTTAAAGAGCTGAAATTAGGCGAAGCCTATACAATCAACGATATTCTTTATGCGACCAATTCGGCAATTTTAAACGATAAATCCAAGTTTATTCTAAAAGGATTTGCACGGTATTTAAAGGATAATCCTTCTATTCAATTGACTATTCAGGGGCATACAGATGATATTGGGGAAGACAATCAGAACCGCACACTTTCAGAAAATCGAGCAATGATTGTGAAAGATTATCTTATTTCGCAAGGCATTCAGGCAAATAGACTCGCATCTAAAGGTTTTGGTGAAACGCAACCAAAAGTGGAAAATACCTCCGATACCAATAGAGCTATGAACCGTAGGACGGATTTTGTTATTGAAAAATTATAATATTCTCAGGCTAAAGAATGTGCAACTTAGTCGTAGCGTATTTTAGAGACGTTAAAATCGATTTTTTCACTAATACCAGGTAATTCGCCTGTTTCTGAATATTGCCAATGAATAATTCTGCTGTCTTCTATGCATTTTGGTTTACGACTATAAGCAGCAATCCAAAACTTATAGTCTTTAAAATCAGCAGCAAATTTTGTTTCAAAATAATGTAATGAGCAATAAATTACAGGTCGCATTCCAGTTGCAGCCTCTATTTCCTCTAACCAGATTTTCATCTTGGCAATAAGATCATTATCCGAGAAACCTTCTCGTTCGACATCCAAAACGGGTGGAAGATCAAATTCTTCTGGTTTCCAATGCATCAAGAAATGCTTTGCCTGCGGTCTAGGTTTTGATTTTGAATTAAAAAAATGATACCCACCGTGTGGTATGCCTATTTCACGAAGTGATTTTCGATTATTTTCCCATTCTGTATCTAAATAGTTGTCGCCTTCTGTTGCTTTGCAGTAAACAAATTGAATAATTGTATCGAATCGTTCTGCTACAAAAAGCTTTTGCCAATCAATTTTTCCTTGGTGGTGCGAAATATCTATTCCAAAGGAAGGAAATCCCTCTGGAATGGATGCTATTGCTTCCGTGCGTAAAATAGATTTAGATTTTTTTTTGAAATAATAGTAGCCAATTCCTAACCCTCCAAGCAATACGGCAATTAAAAATAGCGAAGCTAGAGAAAAAGCACTTTTTTTCTTTTTGCTCGTTTTCCGAGGTCGGAGATTCTGAATTTTTGCTTTTTTTCTTTGTGCTACCATTGTCTAAAATAAAAAAAGGCCTTCTCGTTGGAGAAAGCCTAGTTCGAAAACTTCGAATATCTTAGTTTGTAAATCTTCTTTTTTCTTTGATTCGAGCAGCTTTACCAGTTAATCCTCTGAAGTAGAAGATACGAGCACGGCGTACACGACCTTTTTTGTTTACAACAATACCGTCTAAAAATGGTGAAGCAATTGGGAAGATACGCTCAACTCCAATGTTTCCTGACATTTTACGAACTGTAAAAGTTTCTGTAGCACCAGAACCACGACGTTGCAATACAACTCCTTGGTACAACTGAATACGCTCTTTAGCTCCTTCTTTAATTTTGTATGAAACAGTAACTGTATCTCCGGCTGAAAAAGATGGAAACTCTTTCATCTCTACTAATTCGCTCTGAATTTCTCTTATAATATCCATGACTCTTTTTTTCTGTGTTCTTCCGCCTAAAACGGGGTGCAATATTACAAATTATTTCTAAAATAAATATGTTTTAATTTATTTATTTCATATTTTTTTTTGAAAAGCATAAAAATTGGGAGATAAAAGTAAAAATAGCGCTTATTTCTACTATTTATTTCTTAAAATTAATAGTTTTACTCCTTTAAACAATGGAATGGAGCCGAAAAGAATTGACAAAATGATTATTGGTAGAAGGGAAGTTGCTAATCTACCTGAATTTGGATTGGAAAATGTTGCCGTTAAGGTCGATTCAGGAGCCTACACATCCAGTATACATGTTTCACATTGTAAAGAAATTCAAACTGAAAAGGGTATTGTTTTAGAGGTTGTTTTTTTGGATAGTGCCCATGCATCTTTCATCGATGAAAAACATTATTTCGAAAAATTTCGAGTAAAAAAAGTAAAAAGTTCTACAGGGCAAGAACAAATGCGCTACTTTATAAAGTGCAAAATTGAATTACTTGGAAGGAAAATAGTAACAGAATTCTCTCTTACGGAGCGCAAAGGCATGCGTTTTCCTATTCTTTTAGGGCGTAAATTATTGAACAAAAGATTTATTATTGATACTTCCATAGTGAATGTGTCGCAAAAAATAGAGAAAATATGAAAATCGGAATTTTATCGCGCAATGCGAATTTATATTCTACCAGAAGATTGGTCGAAGCTGCAATCCAAAGAGGACACGAAGCGCACGTAGTGGATCACTTAAAATGCAACATAGAAATTGAGCAGAAAGGTCCTTCCTTATATTATGGAGACGATTATTTAACTGGTTTCGATGCAATCATTCCAAGAATCGGAGCATCTGTAACGTTCTACGGAACTGCCGTAGTGCGCCAATTTGAAATGATGAACGTTTTTACGGCTGTCAATTCACGCGGTATTGTGCATTCAAGAGATAAATTGCGTTGCTTGCAGGTTTTATCCAAAGAAGGAATTGGCTTACCGAAAACAGTATTTACCAACTATTCTAGAAATGTTGAACATGTTGTGGAATCTGCTGGAGGTGCGCCGGTGGTTTTGAAATTATTGGAGGGAACACAAGGATTGGGAGTCGTTTTAGCAGAAAATCAAAATGCTGCACAATCGGTTTTGGAAGCTTTCAATGGTTTGAAAGCCCGTGTAATTGTTCAGGAATTTGTCAAAGAAGCAAAAGGTGCAGATATTCGAGCGTTTGTTGTCGATGGGGAAGTGGTAGGAGCAATGAAAAGACAAGGAAAACCCGGCGAATTTCGTTCGAATTTACACCGTGGTGGAACTTCTCAAGTTATCGAATTGTCTACAGAAGAAAAATATACGGCTATTTTAGCAGCAAAGGCAGTTGGACTTGGAATTGCTGGTGTGGATATGCTGCAATCGGAAAGAGGTCCTTTGGTATTGGAAGTAAATTCCTCTCCTGGATTGGAGGGAATTGAAAAGACGACAAACGAAGATATTGCAGGAAAAATAATTGAATATATCGAGAAAAACGTAAAACGATAAATATGGATGAGAAATACAAGAAATTTGTAATTCTTGGAACGGAAATTCTACCTGGTAAAGGGGCGCAGTTAAATCTAGATGTCGCTAAATTACATACAACAACACCTGTATTAGTCCCGGTGATTGTGCAACGAGCAAAAATAGACGGCCCAACCGTTCTTCTAATGGCTGGTTTGCATGGAGATGAAATAAATGGGGTAGAAATCATTCGTAAAATCATCCGCAAGAAATTTAATAAACCAACAGCAGGAACGATTATCTGTTTGCCCGTTTTCAATATTTTTGGATTTTTAAACGTCAAACGTGAATTACCGGATGGCAGAGATTTGAATAGAAGCTTCCCAGGAAGTATTTCTGGTTCGTTAGCAGCGCAGTTTGCTTTCCATTTTATGAAAGAAATCTGTCCTCATGTAGATTATGTGATTGATTTTCATACTGGTGCAGCTTTACGAAACAATTTTCCACAAATTCGTTGTGTCATGGAAGATTCTGAAAGTATTGAACTGGCAAAAATCTTTAATCCACCATTCATATTAAATTCTCCGCATATTGCCAAAACGGTGCGCGAAGCGATGAGTAAAAAAGGAGTTAAGATGCTATTGTTTGAAGGTGGAAAGGCAAATAACATAGAAGATCTAGTGGTAGAAGAAGGATTGAATGGTGTAAAGCGTTTACTCAATCATTTGGGAATGCGCACTTTCAAAATAGATATTTCGAAGGATCGTTCACCCGTTTTTTTAGCGGAAAGTAAATGGATGCGCTCACCAAATTCTGGCATGTTCCAAGCAACAGTGAGGAATGGCGAAAAAGTTGCTAAAGGCGATGTAATCGGAATGGTGACAGATCCTTACGGAAATTTTGAACGAAAAGTTAAAGCGAGTTCTAACGGATATATTATCTGTTTAAACGAATCACCGGTTGTATACAAAGGAGATGCACTATTTCATATTGGAAAGGTATTTGAACAAGGAAAGGATATAAGTGCAGATAATGCACTACTTGTTTGATTCTCTTTCCTACATTTGTTTTAAATAAACACGTATGTCAGTTCACAAAAATGTAAAAAAAGTTACCACGCATACCTTGCAGGAAATGAAAAATGTCGGCATGAAAATTTCAATGCTCACTGGATACGATTTTTCAATGGCAAAAATTATTGACGAAGCGGGCGTGGATGTAATCTTGGTTGGCGATTCTGCTTCAAACGTTATGGCAGGACACGAAACAACTTTACCAATTACCTTGGATCAAATGATTTACCACGCTTCTTCTGTCGTTCGTGCAGTTTCTCGTGCTTTGGTTGTCGTAGATATGCCTTTTGGATCCTACCAGGGAAATTCCAAGGAAGCATTATCCAGTGCAATAAAAATTATGAAAGAATCTGGCGGCCATGCTGTAAAAATGGAAGGCGGAAGGGAAATAAGCGAATCAATAAGTAGAATATTGACAGCTGGAATACCGGTTATGGGACATTTGGGACTCACGCCACAATCGATTTATAAATTTGGAACGTATGTCGTACGGGCCAAGGAAGAAGAAGAAGCACAGCGTTTGATTGAAGACGCAAAAACGTTAGAAGCTGCTGGATGTTTTGCCATTGTTGTGGAGAAAATTCCTGCCGAATTAGCAGCACTTGTTGCTAAAACTGTTGCTATTCCCGTAATCGGAATTGGAGCCGGAAACGGCGTGGATGGACAAGTGTTAGTGGTGCACGATATGCTTGGTATAAACAATGAATTCAATCCACGATTTTTGCGCAAATACAACAATTTGCACGAACAAATGATGCAATCTTTTCAAGAATATATAAAAGATGTTCGATCCGGTGATTTCCCCAATGAAAAAGAACAATACTAAAAAGATTTGGGATTAAGGAATTAGATATTATGTTGGATGAATCACGAATCACGAAGCGCGAATTACAAATTTTATTTGAGGATAATCACGTAATTGTTATCAATAAGCAAGCTTCGGATATCGTGCAAGGCGATAAAACTGGCGATGAAACCATGCCGGACAAAATTAAAGCTTATTTGAAGGTTAAATACCAAAAACCGGGCAATGTTTTTTGCGGTGTGGTGCATCGTTTAGATCGTCCAACGAGTGGAGCGGTTGTTTTTGCAAGAACGAGTAAAGCACTGGAACGCTTAAATGCACAATTTCGAGAAAAAGAAACCAATAAAGTGTATTGGGCAATTGTAGAGTCAAAACCAGAGCGTACCGAAGGAAGATTAGAACATTTTTTAAAGAAAAACGAAAAGCAAAATAAATCCTATGCTTCATTGATGGAAACGCCTGGTTCTAAAAGAGCGGTTTTAAATTATTCCTTAATTGCTGCTTCGGATAAATACCATTTACTGGAAATTCATCTAGAAACTGGAAGACACCATCAAATTCGCGTGCAACTTGCAACCATGGGTTGTTTGATTAAAGGAGATGTCAAATATGGCGCTCGCCGCTCGAATACCGATGGCTCCATTTGTTTACATGCACGTTTTCTGGAGTTTTCTCATCCTACAACAAAAGAGTTGATTCAAATTACTGCGCCCGTTCCAAATGATCCGTTGTGGGCGTATTTTGAAAAAACTATCGGCGATTTAAACTGATTTTTTTCTATTCCGTGAAGGCTGCATTTCATTTAAACTGATTTTTTTCGGTAATGTAACATTAGATACAATTTAATCAGATTGATGCTTCTACCTTTGTATAGCAAATTATAAGAAATGACACATTTTATAAAAAAATACCGATTGACATTCTTGGGCTTGTTCCTTGGCGCGATTGCAGGATACACATACTACTATTTTGTTGGTTGTAAATCTGGAACGTGCGCCATAACGTCCAGTCCGCTCAATAGCACAATTTATGGTGTTTTAATGGGTGGTTTATTCTTTAATATGATTCAAACTGAATTTAGTAAAAAGACAAAAGATGGAAAATAAGGATTTCTCAGTAGTAGATGTTCGCACGCGTAGCGAATATTCAGGTGGACACCTAGCAGGTTCAATTAATATTCCCTTGCAGGAAGTGGTAGATAGGGCGGAAGAAATTTGTGCATTGAAGCAGCCAATTATTTTTTGCTGCGCAAGTGGAGGCAGAAGTGGGCAAGCAACAGCTTATTTTAAAGCGAAAGGAGTGAATTGCGAAAACGGCGGTTCTTGGTTGGATGTTAATTTTAAACGTTTAAAATAATGGGATTTTTAAGCAAATTATTCGGCGGTGGACAAAAAGTTGACCTAAAGCAATTAGTGAATCAAGGCGCGCTAATTTTAGATGTTCGAACGCCAGCTGAATTCCAAAGCGGACATATTAAAGGTTCAATCAATATGCCCTTGCAAACATTGAATCAAGGACTAAAAAAACTAAAAAAAGATCAAGCAATTATAACATGCTGCGCTTCGGGAATGAGAAGTTCTTCCGCAAAAAGCATCCTGAAATCAAATGGATTTGAGGCACACAACGGCGGAGGATGGGCATCTTTGCAAGCCAAATTACATTAAATCAACGTTCAAAAAGGCTATTCTATTGGGATTCGCCTTTTTTTAATTTTTATTCTAGAGTATTTATGGTGTTTTGAATTTGTGCGGCTAATTCCAATAGTTTTGTTTGTATATTTTGAATTTCTTTTTGTTCTTTAGCAATAGAACCCTCAACGCGCAGAATGATTTCCCAATCTGGTGAGCAGGAATAAATTTTTTGCTTCCCTCTGGTTTCTAACTTAAATTGATTTACTGCTTTTACAATAGCTAATTTAATAGTTTCCAATTTATCTATTTCTGCCTCCATAGAGCTAATAGTTGCGGCAAGGGTTTGTATTTTTATAGCTTGCGAAGTTCGGTATTTGCTGGTTGCATTTTTTATTTCCCCTTGGTATCTTTTCAAATCTGCATAGGCTGTTTCTTGTGATTTTGTAAAAGAAGCCATTGTTTGATCGTATTTCAATGTATAGTTTTGCACATCGCACATTTGAACGCTTGGTGCGATTGTCGTTGATGCATAAACAGTAAAAGACGTCGCTTTTTTAATTGTTTCTTCACTTTTATTTTGAAGCAATTTTATATACGACTTCATTTTTTTCTTAGTTTGCTTCCATTTTTTCCACTCAGGGGTATTAGAGGCAATGGTGTTTTTTCCTTTTGTGAAATCTGTAAAATTGGTGTATTCAGTATTGATGTTCGTTTTTAAATTTTGGACCTCCGATAAAGACGTATTTATATCTGCTAAAAGTTTCTGCGCCGTTTGAAATGGCTCTGCGTCCGTTTTACATTTTAAAGAGAGATATTCTTTTTGCATCGTCTGAATCTGTGTGGAAATTGATGCGCAATTGGTATTTGCACTTTCGACACTCGATTTTAGCTTTTTAGCTGTATCCGTAACGTTATACTGTACAACACACGCAGAATTTAGTAATATAATG
>CANJSS010000083.1 GCA_947476955.1 Flavobacteriales bacterium | reverse complement strand
GAGTCCAAGTAAATGTCTTCGTAATAATAGATGGAATGGGGAAAAATTTGCAATCCGTTCAGGGTATTTATCGAAGACAAAAGGGCAACGATGGAGGTGTCTTTGCCAAAGATATATTTGCGCTGCTCCTCTGTATTTTGACCAAAGGAGCTGTGTCCTAGGAAAAGTAACAAAAAAAATAAAAGGAGTTTCTTATCAGTTGCCATAATTTCTAAATCTTCCTTTTGTTTCTAAAAAGCTTTCTGGATTTCCAAGGCGTTGGTAATCTACAAGTAAAGTGCCATTTTCTATAATTTTCGTTTCTCCTTCGTTCCAATTTAGATTTCTATTGAAGGCAATCGGATGCGGATCTTCAAGCCTAAAAGCCGTCAAAATAGATGCGCGACGGGAAGCCAACTTGTGAAAATAGAGTTCAGCAAGTGGCGCTGGCCACTGCGCCGCAGCAATTATTTTCCGAAGGGATTTTTCATCCAATGCCCTAATTTTTGTAGCCATCCAAAGTAGATCGGTATAGCTAGCTTTTTCATAAGGCACAAGTAGCGTGTTGATTGAATTGGTGAATTTTAGCTTATTCCGCTTGCATTCCACAACTTCCCATGGAAATTCATTGACTAAACCTACTTTGAAATCTGCCCGAATCGGTTTAACGCAAACGCCAAAACTTGTTCCGAGATCCGAAAAAACCGCAGAAGGCTGGTAGCTGAGATTTCCATGGTGAACAGTTGTCAGCAATGTATTCGATTCTTTGGTATCCCAGTTACCGATGAAATGGTGTGCCAATACTGCGCCCTTTAATTCCTGCCGTTCTCCATTGTTTAGTTCTTCAGGAAGAAAGGAGCCAAGTCGTTTTACGCGATCAGGACGCGCTTCAATCGCACATTTTTTAAAGCGCACAAATTGTTTTCCCATAAAAGGTTCCAAAGTTGGAACTTCTAAACACATCGCCTCAGTTACTCTTCCGTAAGAGGAAATGAAAAGCGATATATCGATAGAATATTTGGTTTGTATTGCTGTAATAAGACTCGATTTATCGCAGACTTCATTCGTTTCATCGAAAATTAGTGTCAATGAGTCGGTTCCATAGAAATATGGATGATCTACGTCATAACCCAAAGCTGCAAAAATCCGCGATCCTGCCACATCGGTGTGTACTTCGTCGCCCCATTTGACGGTCCAGCCGTTATCCAAATCCAAATCTAAGGCATCGATTTTTGGTGCTGAGCCGCTCCAACTCACCTCCTCAAATAGAACAACCATGTTTGCTTTAGCTTTTATTTTTTTCTGTTTTGCCAACTGATCGAAACGGGTATACGGTGAAATACTGTCTGGAATTGCTTGCCAGAATGGAGAATCCTCCGGATTTGTCGGAAAGCGATATTTGAAGGGAATTCGGTATGTAAAAACACGCTTGCTTCGCCTTGTATCTCGCAAAATTTGGATTTTTTGTTGCAGACGAATTGTAGGATTTGCCTCGGCGTACCCTTTTTGAATCAGCGATTGTTTATACCAAAGTAATTCATACAAAAGGTCAAGGCTTTCTAGATTCATTTTTTGACCACCTAAGTAGGCTTCTTCCAACTTTTCGTTAAGGTGTTTTACATGTCGAATAAAAGCTTTCTTGCGCCTAGGCAGTGGTAGATTGTTATGAATAATTACATCATTATTAGTCAGTAAATTGGTGGTGTTCCGCAAAATTGCAATATCCAAAATGGAATCTTTGAAAAACGCTTGCAATTCCAACGGATTGTTTTTTTGAAGCAGCGTGCCACGCGTAGATTGAGAGGAACAAACTCCTGAAATGCTAAATAAGCAAAGAAAAAAATAATATTTAGTAGCTTGATTCACTCCCGTTGTGTGTTGTTTAACTTGTTCTAATAGTTGCGTTTCCACTCAAAAAAAGAAGTTATTCCCATTGTTAAAAGTACGATTCCGGCCCAGCAGTATATCCAGCAGCTAAAGGTTTCAATGCCCTTGTACTGGTAGAAAAATCCCCAGATAAACTGAAGAATTGTTTTGGATAAAACCGTTACCCACATTCCCAAATGGATGAAATTTTCATAGGATGAACAGCGGTCTGCATGGTATTTTAGTTCGTCCAAAAATTCATGAGCTGTTCGGGTAATAAAAGCGGCTATAAAAAAAGGTAAGGATTCCAGAGGAAACCAAAACATCGCCACAAGCGCAAGTTCCATTATTCCTGAACTAATTAAAATGTTTCTATGCGTCCGTAATTCGTTGCTGGAAATGTCTGTTTTCACCAATTCCTTGTGCTTTAATGCGTCCAGAAACCACAAAACAGAAAAAACCGTTGTGCAAATAAGAAGTGTTATCGCCCAGTAATTTGGATTGATTGGATCAAATTGCATACATAAATGTAGTTAAATAAAAGACAATAAATAAGAGCGTACACGTGAATAAATTTGCTTTTTGACTCCAAAAAACAGAAGAAAATGTGCGCTTTATTTGCGAAAGTGTCACCAAACGCCAAAGAATCACACAACTAAAAGTAAACCATAAATTTTTTGAGGAAACAGAAAGTAGCACCGCACCCAAGGAAAGCATATTCAAAACATGTAGTAAAAGAATGGTTTTGTTGATTCCCAAAACAATAGGAAGCGATTGAACATTGTGCGTTCTATCCTTTTCGCGATCTGGAATATCACGGATAACGCTACCAATTAAAACTTGAACAATGGTAAATAAAACCATACTTTTAACGAGTGGAGAACTAACATTTCCTGCACCAATTAAGATTAAACTGCCCCATGAAAGCCCAATCGTCAAGTTTTTCACTAAAAAGGTGTTTTTGATTCGAAAAACAGTATTCCCGAAATGAAATTTAATCGAATACAAAGCGCCAACAAGTCCAGATAAACCCAAGGCTAGCCAAGCTGTCCATGATAGATAGATGAAAGCAATTGGAAGTGTAAGCAAAACAAATTGAAGGGTAAAAAATAGGTTTAATTTATTCTTGAAGAAATGCGCCAAATTATTTTTAAGATTTGCTGCGTTGTCGATAAAGTCATTTAGGCGATAAATTGCAAAAACACCGCAAAAACAACACCAGATGAGCGTTGTATTCGTATAAACGGAATTTTCTTCTGCTAATGAAATTCCGCAGCACAACAAGGAAATTGCAGCAAGATGAAAGAGTTTCAGCGATTTATACGGGCTATCCAAGCTATTCATAGGCACTGTTTCAGTTTGTTTCTGAAAAATCAATTGATAGCCAATGTACTAACAATTCAACTATCATAGCTGTTGTTAGCGCATCTGACTTCCAAAATAAGGACTTCCGAACGACTGTTCCGCCCGAAAAAAACACCCCGCCTTCCCAGTGAATTTGGTCTTCCTGAAGTACCGCATTGGAAAGTAGATACTTAATTCCCAGCTCAATTTCACAGTGGTGCTGTTTTACAGTTTCTCTGTCGGATTGTAGTAGTGTACTTACCGCATAAACGGTAGATTGAATGCAGTCGCCATTGTTTATAGATTTTCTGGAATTCCAGGAGCCATCTACTTCTTGATTTTCACGAATGTATTGCACACAGGCATCCACGCTTTTTTTTAGACCTTTTTCCCCACTTTTATAAGCTTGCGAAACAGCAAATCCTAAAGAATAACGATTCGGATAGTAGGCAGCTGCAAAATCGAATTTCTGCTTAAGAACTTTTCCTTCGATATATGCAATACTAGATTTCGAGCCTTTGCTTTTCTGTTCCAAAAGAGAAAGTAATTGCAGAATATTTGCATTTACAACCGCATCCAGATCATTGCTACCAAATGGCATGTATGGTTTCTCCAAATAGGGAAAAGCTTGGGTAAATGGTAAAAAATGAAATAGGTTATGGAACATATCTTTAAAAATATTCCAGTTTCTAAAGTGGTATTCTTCCCCAAACCAAGTTAAAAAAGCACCCGTATTTTTATCAAAACCTCTGGAATGGTTGTACCAATGACGATTCGTACGCTGCAGATCCCGATAGTGATCAAAAATTGGAGCAATTTCTTCTGATTTTAAAAGCGTTGAATCTGCTGGATGTAAAATAGAATGATAGTATTCTGCTGTATAACCAATGGAAGTGTCGTCTGCATCTTCCATAATATTTGCTGCTTTGTTGACGAATCTATTTGTTAAGGGAAAGTGGGTTGGTCTGCGCACGTTTTTTTGCGTATTCGCCGGTCTGAATTTATTCAGTTGCATCTGCGGCGGCAATAAATTCCAGAAATTATAGTGTTGGTTATTTTTATAGGAAGTTATGCGCGGAAAGGATAAATCCAACATTTTTAGAATTTCTTTTCTGCTTGAATCGGCTAAATAGATGCGTGCCAAGGAATTGTAGATAGTTCCTACCGTAAAACAATTCGAATCTTCGTGTTTTTTTGCTTTCCCTCCCAAAAGAACAAAATTGTTTTCCAATTCCATGGTGGAAATCCATTCTCCACGAAATTGAAAATGTAGCGAATCTGTTTCTTGGTATTGAACCGACTGTAGGTAGTTGATTCCTTTAACAATAAAATTTTCGATGTTTGTTCCATCCAGTGACGTAACTTGTGAATGATAGGTGCTCGTTGAGAAAACCAGACAGAAAAAAGTAACAAACAACTGTTTTAAAGGAATATACATCATACCTAAAACAACTTAAAATGGTTTAATTGATAATTTAAACAGATTTTCATGTTGGATAAAGTGCAAGAACTGTGGTGTTTTTTTAAATAAATGGAGCAGATAATACAAACACATAGAATATGTCGCGGATAGTAAATGGTTCGCAGCTGCCCGAAGGGTTGGGCTTTTATAACAAAACTTGATATGAAGAACGAATGTTGGATGAAGCACAAAGCTGTCTTTGGAACACGAAAATCCGCCTTTTGGACAGGTGGTGTTATGCATTGTGCTGTTTTTCAATGTTCTTTAATTATTCGATAAATATATACGTCTTCATGGTCTAACCATTTTGTTTTCTTGTCTATCGTTAGTCCATTTTTTTTAGCAACTTTTTGCGATTTAAAATTTTCAACATCTATAACCGAAACGATGGAGTTTGCCAATTCATTTTTGAAAGCATAATCTATAAATAATTTTGCTGCTTCGGTTGCATATCCCAGTCCCCAAAATTTTTTCAAAATATGATACCCAACTTCAATTTCTTTTTTTTCGTCAATTTCTTGGGTTAATAGTCCACAAATCCCGATAAATTTCTTTGTTTTCTTATCAATAAGTGCTTGATGACCGAATTTTTTATCTTTATATCTCTCCAATTGTTTATTGATCATATGCGTCGAATACTCAATATTAGAGCTTAATCCTAAGGAAGATAGATATAGAAATTCAACAGCTTCGCTATCCTCAAAAAATTCTTCCCAAATTAATATATCTGATTCAGTTAATTTTCTTGTCAATAGTCTTTCTGACTGCAAATTATCTTCGTAAATGTAATTTTCCATAGAATTATTCATCTATAATCTCTATATCCTTTAATTCGTTCATTCCAACAAAGTTAAATTAAAATCGTGCGCTAAACAAAAAAAATAACAACTTGAAAAATTCCTTCGTATTTTTGATCTATGGCACCTAACATGGAAAACCTTCTTGCGGAAGTAAGCTTCAAAACCAGTCGCAGCGGCGGAAGTGGTGGCCAGCATGTCAATAAAGTTTCTACAAAGGTGGAACTAGATTTCGATGTTTTTGGGTCAAAAACACTTACCGAGGAAGAAAAAGCGCTTATCTCGGAAAAACTAGCTTCCCGATTAACATCGGATGGAATCCTACAAGTAATTTCTCAATCCGAGCGCAGCCAATTGCGCAATAAAAAAGTGGTGTTGGAAAAATTTCAAGAACTAATCCAAGCGTGCTTTTTTGTTCCTAAAAAACGTAAACCTTCAAAAGTGCCGCGCCGTGTGAAAGAAAAACGCCTTTTAACAAAAAAAATGAAAGCGGAAATCAAGAAACTGCGCCGGAAGGATTTTTAATCTTTTAGAGAAAGAATTTTTTGCAGTTCCTTACAGTATATACATCTACTCCTCATTTAGATAATCCAATTAAAACTCTAATTCCAACTTTCTCATTCAAAAAAAGAGGATCTCTCTAGAAGACCCTCTTTAAAAAGTAAACCGCTTTTTTACATTTTCAATGTCAATCTCAACATAAAGTTACTTCCTGCTTGCGGATAGTAATAGTTCTCCGTGATGCGTTTTCCGCCTGAAATATAACCAAAAGTATACCCATTGTTTTCATACAAATGGTTGAAAATATTATTTGCTAAAACACCAATCTTTATTTCTTTGAATCCAAAATTTGGCAAGGTATATTGGATTGCAAGATTCGTAATATAGTATGCATCTAGTGTTCTTTCGGCAGTAGAAGTGTTGTCCAAAAATTGTTTGCCAACGAACTTGGAAAGTATATTCAACTCCAAACGCTTGATTGGTTCATACGAAATTCCCACTGCTGCAATAGTGTTAGGGGAGAAGGCAATATCCGTTTTGGAATGCTGAATGACGTCTTGAATCATGTTTCCATTGGCATCGTAGTTGTCGTAATTGTCCACATATTCTGTAAATGCGGCAATCTTGTTCGCACTTAACGTAAGATTTCCAGTAATACTTAAGTTTTTTAGAACCATGTATCCTGCCTCCAATTCAACTCCCATGCGATAGCTTTTTGCAACATTCGTTCTATTGTAGGCGCCAACATCGTTTATTTCTCCTGTTAAAATTAATTGATTGGTGTAATTCATCCAATAGTAATTGGCATTCACAAACAGTTTTCTTGCCCGAAAACGATAACCTGCCTCTACATTATGCAATGTTTCATGTTTTGGTCTACTCGCTGCGCTGCTTTGAATAAAATCGGAACGAACAGGCTCGCGATTGGCAACACTAAACGAAGCATACACATTGTTTTTTGAATTGAAGTTGCACATTAAACCTGCTTTTGGGTTGAAAAATGTAAACTGAATTGTTTCCTGCAAAGGCACCAAAACACTATAGGCTTCATCTACACCTTTATAGGAATAATTCAAATGGCGAACTTGTACATCTCCAAAAACAGTTAATTTCCCCCAAAGGTAATTTGCTTTTACATACGCGCTTGCTTCTAGTTTTTTGGCATCATTGTCATAATAACGCTGACCAATCTCACTTTGCGAGGCAGATCGCGCCCAAATAATTTCTCCAAAATGTCCACCAAGATATTGGTTTATTCCACCACCACCAACAACTGTGAAATTCTTTAAATTGGTATAGTTTAGGGAGAAAATTGCACCATAAAAATCATTGTCCAACCACCTTCTTCGAATTAAATCGGTGCTGGAAATCGTGTCTCCACCATTGGTAAGTGGCGTTAGACCATACGTGGAAAAATTCTGGTCTTTTTTGTATTGTTCATAATAGCCGCGACCTTTAGTATAATGTCCCGCAAGATTTAACGACAGTTTCTGGTTAAATGTATGTGAAAAATGCAACTGGTAATGGTCTTGCTTGTAATTATCTTCTTCGTTTTTATACGAATAGTAATTGTATGTTCTCGGCTTGGAATTAAATAAATTACTGGAATCCTCCGCCGTTTGGTAAGTCCCTCCTGGGTAATGATTTGTGTAAAAGTGATTCAGTAAATCTTCTGAAGTACCTTTCAATTTTGCTTCAGGAATTCCATACCACGCTTGATACGTAACTTCTTTTCCACTAAAAGCAGTTGCTTTCAACAGGGATTTTTTTCCAACCCATGCACCAGATAAATAGTAGGATTTTAAGTTGGATGCTGCACGATCAATATATCCCTCCGATTGAATTTGGGATAAACGTGCGTCCACAACAAACTTTTTGTTTAGCAATCCTGTTCCAACTTTTACCGTATTTCTGAATGTTGAAAAGGAACCAACGGAATTGTCAAGTTCCGCGTAAGCTAACTTTTCAATATTATCCGTTTTTATATGGATACTTGATCCAAATGCTGCTGCACCATTCGATGAGGTTCCAACGCCCCGCTGCACTTGGATGTTATCTGTCGAAGAAGCGAAATCGGGCATATTTACCCAAAAAACGCCGTGCGATTCGGAATCGTTTAGTGGAATACCGTTCACCGTTACATTTGTTCGGGTTGGATCTACGCCACGAATTCGAATGCCCGTGTAACCGACGCCACCACCAGCATCAGAAGTGACAACTGTAGAGGGTGTTGATTCCAGCAAATACGGCAAATCTTGTCCGAAATTAGCCGATTCTATTTGTTTTGTGTTTAAGTTGGTGTAAGTCGTCGGCGTTTTTTCATTTGCCCGAACCGCGTAAACCTGCATCTCTTCAATCATTATTATGGAAGGACTTAAAACCAAGTCAAGAATTAAATCTTCTTCACTGATTTTTGATTCAACTAGCCGTGTTTCATACCCACTCAACGAGAATTTTAAAGCGTATGTACCTTTTGATAAATTATAGAGTTGATATTCCCCATTTTCATTGGAGAAACTCCCCGAATAGGTGTTTTCCAGCTGAACTTTAACGCCTGTTAAAGCTGTTCCGTTTGGATCTTTGACCCTTCCTTGAATGGAATATTGTGAAAATGTACTGAAGGATGTTGCCAGTGCGAACAACGTAAAAATGTGTGAAATTCTTGTTTTCATTTTGAATAAAACTTAACAAGAACAAGGGGCTAATTCTCTGAATATGAATAATTAGCAATTAATAAATAATGTTATCATCTTCCCTACGCAGGCATTATCCTGACAGGTTCAATGGGTATAATCTCAGCCTTTCTAACGATTGGCACCCCTTAGAGATGGCACAAATGTAGAACGTATTTTTACATTTAATCGATAAATTTTGTTTTTTTTCAAAAAAGAGTATTTCGGGGAAGAAATCTAATTTTTTGGTTTCAGGATGTTAAAAGGGGAGAGGTTAATCCGAAATTGGCGGCTTATTTTATGACGATTTCGGAGCACATATTAATTCTGTTTTCTAAATTCCCTTCCACAATTGTGAAAGGAAGTCCCTGCTTTTTTAGCTCGGTCAGATAGCGTTCAAATAATTCTTCCCGATTTTCTGGATTTTCCCGCAACGGATCTTCTTCCCATTCAATATCTGGCCTGCACAGAAAATAGTGTTCGAATTGTTGGTTGCCAAAAGCTTCCAAAATGAATGTACTGCACCTTCCATATTTAAATTCTGACCAGATTTTTAAAACGAGCATTTCCGTGTCGCAAAAAAGCAGGTTTTCAGCTGAAACTTCTTCCCAAAGTGCCAATTGCTTCTCTGCAATACGATCCAAGTCCTCTCTAGAATAAACACCATTTTTTTGCTCTAAATACCCTCGGGCAAATTCTGGCATGAAAATCCCGGCATATTGCTCTGCTAAAGCGATTGCAAGGGTTGTTTTGCCGGAAGATTCTGGACCGGTTATCGCAAAACGCTTCATACTTCTTGCTGTTTAAATTGTTTCTTCCAGTGCAACAGGCCGAAGATTGCTATTAGCGCGTACACAAAAAATAAAACGGCGGATAAATACAAGTCGCGTGCAGCAAATAAAAAGATGCAAATTGTATCAATTAGGATCCAATAAATCCAGTTTTCGAGCACTTTTTTTGTGACCATAAACGTTGCGGATAAGCTAAAAACGCCTGTAAATGCATCGGCATACGGATACGCCTGGTTGGTGAATTTATCAAAAATTAATCCTAAAATTAAGGCAATTGTTGCACTAATTCCAAAATTCAAAAGGTGGTACTTTATTGTCCATCGAATGATTTTGTCTTCCGCAGAAATTCGCTTGTTCGTCCAAATCATCCAGCCGTATATTGCCATTATCACGTAAAAGAATTGAAGTCCCGTTTCAATATACAGCTGTGAAATAAAACAAAGGTAAATGTAAAGAATGGAACTTATAAGTGCGAAAAGCCAAGCGATTGTTTTTTTAAAAGAGATAAAAATAACGTAAAAAATCCCAGATACAACAGCTAGCCATTCCCAAACGCTTGTTTGAAAAATTGCTTGTAGTATGTTTTCTTGAAATTCCATTTTTATAGTGTCAAATTTCGATAAAAAATTTCATAACAGTAAAACTATTCGAAAATAGCGCTTTAAGAAAGCTGAAAAATCAGGTTTTTTTTGATGAATTTTAGATTTATTTGCTACGCTAGATGAGTTGTAAAGTGTGCAATTGAGTCCTGAACGATTTGGGACAAACCATAACGCTTTCGTCTTTTTTATGTAATTTAGCAGCTATGAAATTTACAGAATTACACCTCAACGAACAATTGCTTGAAGCAATTACGCACATGGGGTTCACAGATGCCACACCAATTCAGGAATTGGCAATACCGCAAATTTTAGATAACAAGGATCTTATTGCTTGCGCCCAAACTGGAACGGGGAAAACTGCCGCTTTCATTTTGCCCATTTTACATAAATTAACGGGAAAAGAAGACACTTCGATTGATACTTTAATTATCGTTCCAACGCGTGAATTAGCGGTTCAGATTGAACAGGAAATTCAGGGACTTTCCTATTTTGTTTCCGTTGGATCGAAAGCAATTTATGGCGGAGGAAGCGGAAAAGACTGGGATATTCAAAAAGATGCCTTGAAGGAAGGAACAGATATTATAGTTGCTACTCCAGGTAAATTATTGTCGCACATTGCGCAAGGATATGTAGATTTTTCAAAAGTCAAACACTTGGTTCTAGATGAAGCGGATAAGATGTTGGACATGGGATTTTCCGATGACTTGATTTCGATAATTTCCAACTTGCCAACCGAACGACAAACGCTTTTATTTAGCGCTACAATGCCAAACAAGATTCGGGATTTAGCGAAGAAAATTCTAAAAGATCCAAAAGAGATTACGCTGTCGATTTCCAAGCCTGCAGCAGGTGTTAAGCAGTCGGTATATTTGACCTTCGACAACCAGAAAATTCCATTGATTAAAAGCATTCTGCAAGAAAGAACGGATTATACAAGTATCATTATTTTCACTTCTTCTAAAAGTAAGGTAAATGAAATTGTATCTGCATTGCGCCGAAACGGGTTTAAGGCAGAAGGCGTTTCTTCCAACTTGGATCAGGAACAACGGGAAGAGATTTTGCGAGGATTCCGTTCCAAGCGCATTCGAATTGTGGTAGCTACGGATGTAATGAGTCGAGGAATAGATATCAAAGAAATCAACCTCGTAATCAATTACGATACTCCTTTTGATGCGGAAGATTACGTGCACCGTGTAGGACGAACTGCCCGAGCAAATACCAAAGGGGAAGCAATTACCTTGGTCAATGAAAAAGACATGCGGAAATTGGCGCAAATCCAGCGGTTGATTGAAGCAGAAATCACGCAAATTTCAATGCCGGAGGAACTTGGTGCAGGACCTGAATATAAAGTGCAGGCAGCTCCGGGAAAAAAACGTCCCTTCAAGAAAAAATCGAACTTCCGGAAACCAAATCCGCAAAGTAACTCCTGATATGAAACGCATCCTTTTTCTTGTTGTCTTCTTTGTTTTAGGTGTTACAATCACGTATTTCATGATTAAACCCTCCAAGGAAAAATCGCTTCCGGTGATTAATCCCGTGGACGTCAAACAGGAAATGGTAGATCCTGAATTGCTACGCATTGGTTATGGACATAAAATTGGAAATTTTTCTTTCTTGAACCAAGATGGAATAGTTATAACACAGCAGGATGTAAAAGGAAAGGTATTTGTTGCGGAGTATTTTTTTACGACCTGCGGTACAATTTGTCCAATTATGAATGTGCAAATGCAACGGGTTCACAAAGCATTTCAAGCAAACAACAATGTTCGAATTTTAAGTTTTACAGTAGACCCAAAAGTGGATACCGTTGCACAGATGAATCGCTATGCAGTTGCGCACGGAGCGGATGCTAAAAGCTGGTTTTTTCTCACGGGAACCCAAGAAAAACTCTATGAATTGGCGCGCAAATCTTTCTTCGTTTTAAAACCTGCCGAAACGGAAAATCAGGGCGATGTTGGAAGCGATTTCATCCATACAAACAATTTTGTATTGGTCGACAAAGAAATGCGTATCCGCGGCTACTACGACGGTACCAATAGCAAAGAGGTAGATGAATTGATTGGGGATATTGCTCTTTTAGTGAAGGAAAAATAAGTTTTTATCGAAATTTTTCTAAATTTTAGTGCTGGTATTTTCGAGTAAAGCGTTGTATTTTTCAAGTAAATTAAGGTACTTATTTTTCCAAAACTCGTTTTCTGAGACCACTGAATTTTCAGATTGATTTTGCAAAGAAGTGAGTGGTTCAGCTATTTTTGCAGAGTATCTTTTAAGGTCAATTATTTCATCTGAAAAATCATGGTGAATAATCTTACCAATTTCTAAAATCACTTCAATCGACAAAATAGGATTTTCAAATGCGTGATAAATCCATCTGCGACTTTTTCCTAAACGTTGCGTCAATTTGGTAAGTGAATAACCACTCTGACGCACAGCTTGTTCTACAATTTCTCCTCGGTGTTGCATAGGTTACAAATTTGTAACCTGAAGTGTGAAATATATGCGCAATAAATACACGTTTATGAGAAATTTTTGTTAAGTTTGTTGGGAG
>CANJSS010000082.1 GCA_947476955.1 Flavobacteriales bacterium | reverse complement strand
GTGCCAATACATCTATGACTTATTACTCGCGAGGACAAGTATTAGCAGCTCTAATCGATGCTAAAATTGTTTCAAAATATGCTGGCACGAAATGTTTGGATCATTTTTTACAGCAGCTTTATTCTAAGTTTTATAAAAAAATGAAACGTGGTTTTTCAGAGAATGAATTTAAAAAGGAACTGGAAATTTTTCTAGGTGAGAATTTAGATGAATTTTTTGCGAAATACATTGATGGAACAGAAATCGCACCATACAATGCTATTTTTTCAACTATTGGCTTAAATGTAGAATCCGTTGGTACGTCTAAACCTTCATTTGGCGCAGCATTCAGACAGGATGGAGGAAACGTTATTGTGCGCTCGATTCGTGCTGGTTCTGCTGCTGAAAACGCTGGATTAAGTGTAAACGATGAATTGATTGGTTGCAACGGTTACCGCATTGATCAGGAAGAATTTGAAAATTTTCTTGCTACACTGGAGATAGGAACTGAAATGAATTTATTAGTGTCTCGCGATGCAATACTGCTTGAGCTTTCCGCAAATATGACGTTGTTTTATAAACCGCAATTTCTGTTTAAAAAAGCAAGTGATACAAGTAAAAACAAACTTTTTGATTACTGGCTAAGAACACTTTAATTGTAAGATGTGATGAGGATGTATGCACAAATTATTTTTTTCATTTCTTCCGTTTCATTTGGTCAAACTCAATTCAAGAATATTCCAATTAATTCATCCAAAAAAGGCATGGTAAATTACGTTCGTTGTGAACCTTCTATAGCCATTCATCCAAAAAATCCTATGGTAATAGCTGCTGGAACGGTCTTGGATGATTACTACTTTTCTACAGATGGCGGAAATACATGGACAAGCAAGAAATTGAAAAGCAAATATGGCGTTTGGGGAGATCCTGTTTTACAATTTGACACAACCGGACGCGTCTATTACTTCCATTTGGCGAATTACAAAAAATCCAGCTGGATCGATAGAATCGTTTGCCAATCTGCCGATGAAGTAGGAGGGACATTTGATCAGGGAACTTTTCCTAGACCAAACGGAACGAAAGCGCAAGACAAACAATGGACGGTTTTAAATCCAAAAACGAATGAAATTTGCATGACGTGGACGCAGTTCGATAATTATGGTTCTGCCAATTCCCTAGATTCTTCTGTTATTCTATTTTCAAAAACTTCCGACCAGGGGAAAACATGGACAGAACCAATCAGAATTTCACATTTTGCAGGCGATTGCAGAGATGACGATAATACTGTCGAAGGTGCTGTTCCTGCTATTGGAGCAAATGGCGAAATTTTTGTCACGTGGACAGGTCCAAAAGGATTAGTATTTCAAAAGTCGCTCGATGGCGGAAAAACTTGGATGAAAAAGGAACAGTTTATTCAACTGCACTATGGTGGTTGGACAATTGATATTCCCGGAATGAATCGAGCAAATGGATTGCCGATTTTAGCTTGTGATTTAAGCAATGGAACCAATCGCGGAACGCTTTATTTGAATTGGTGCGATCAGCGCAACGGAAAAGAGGATACGGATGTTTGGCTGTCAAAATCCATAGATGCTGGAATTACATGGTCTAATCCTATTCGAGTAAACCAGGATTCTTCCAAGAATCACCAGTTTTTCAGTTGGATGACAGTCGATCAATCAAATGGAAATCTGTACTTTGTTTATTACGATAGAAGAAATTACAACGACGCACGAACGGATGTATATATTTCTTCCTCAACGGATGGGGGAAATACGTTCTACGATACCCAAATTTCGGATAATTCCTTTATTCCTTTTAGCGAAGTTTTTTTTGGTGATTATTTGAATATTGCTGCTGTTAACGGTATAATTCGACCAATATGGATGCGCATGGACAATGGAAAAACGAGCTTATGGGTAACACTAATCGATGAGAAGGAGCTACTTAAGTCAGTCGGGAAATAATTGCTTCGTGCTCAGGAAAAAGTGGTAATAAATCCGATTTTGTGAATAATTCGAAATCTTCAAAGTCAAATCCAGGCGCAACAACACAAGAAACAAGAGAATAAGAATTCTCGTGCAGCACACTCGATCCAAAAATGGTGTTTTTTGGAACTAAAAACTGTGGATTTTCGCCTTTTTCCAAATCTAGTCCTACACGATTTTCATGGTGACCAAATTGATCTAAAGTGTGAACGATTAAAGGACTTCCAGCATGGAAAAACCAGATTTCATCGCTTTTAATACGGTGAAATTTAGAAACATTTTCAGAGGTCAATAAAAAATAGATGGATGTTACTAAAGGTCTTTTTTTTAAAGCTATCATTTCTGTGGAACGGTAGGTTTCAGAATAATATCCTCCTTCTGGATGTGCTTTTAGTTGCAGCATTTCAACTAAAGCTTTTAGTTCATTTTTCATTCTAATTTCAATCTGTTTTATAGAATTGGACCTCTTTTAAATTGGATTCCTTTGTTTCGGATATTTGGAAAGAAATATTTGAAATCCAATGCCAGATAGGAGCCGTCAATTTCACCGTAAATTGTATTCTTGTAGCCTTGGTATTTGTATTGGGCGATAAGATCAAAAAGCGGTTTAAATGGAACTCTTGCGGATCCACCGATATAAAAGAAGCCACTTTTCTCGGTTCTATATTCAAAACCGATATTTGCATTGAGATCCAATCCGCCTTTTCTACTCACTTTTCCTGTATGTGTAAAAGAATGGTAACTTCCCGGTAAAGTCAAAACGCCAACATTCGTAGGCTTGTAAGTTAGCGCCGCCCCCATAGATGCATTCATAAAAAAATGCTGGTCTAATTGAATGTAAATCAACGCGTTTAGTGGAACATCATAGCTTATGAAACTTATATTATTTGTTGCAAAAACACCGGAATCTGCAACTGACATTGTGATATCAAAGTTCCGCTGCGTGAAGTTTATTCCTGTTTCCAGCGAAATGAGTTTTGTTAATCCAGCACGAACGGTGCCACCGAATGAATATCCCATTTTTTGAGTAATAGTGGATGAAAATTCGTCTTTCGTTAATGTAGTAGTGGAGGAACCGATAAATTGTGTTGGAAAGATTGGCCGAACCTGTAGGCCAAAATACGACGGGAATTTCTCTTTTTTTACAGGAATATCTTGCGCGTGTATAGCAGTTATAGCTGCAATAAAAAGCAGCATTAAAAAGGATCTAAGAGATTTTTTTTGATTCATTTTCATATACACAATGCGAAGTAACTAATTTTATTTGTCTTAGCGTGTAGGATTTACTATTGTGTTGGTTTCATTGCTTCTGCGGATTTTTTTTTGAGCATCCCAATAGCCAATTAATGCTAACGTTAAAGCAATAAAAGAAAGCAGGAATACAGCATACCGCAAACTTTTGAATGGAATAAGTGGTTTTTTATGTTTTGCTTCAACTAAAAAGTTAATTTTTCCTGCCAATTTGTAATCGTTTTTATGAACGCCAAAAAGAATAAAGGTTTTGATTTTTCGTTCTTCCTCTCCTTTTTCAAACCAAATTTTTGCTAGTTCAAGCTCTTTTTCAAAGCTTTCCGCACGATCTGAATCTGAAAAACGAAAAACAACGTAATTTTTATTTTCAGGATGGCGTGTAAAATTCACAAGTCCTAAATCAACAATGTGGTCAATGGGATTTTCCATAATAGCGATTCATTTCTTATTATATAGTTCGATTAATCTCGAAACCATTCGGTTGTATATTCCAATGGTTTTCTATGTGCTTTTGGCCATTCGATTGCTGGATAACCAATATAAAATAAGCCTAGACATTTGTCCTTTTCTCCTAATCCAAGAAATTCATTTGTTTTTTGGTGGTAGATTAATTTTGGTGTTGACCAGAATCCGCCTAAACCATAAGCTGTGCAACTTAAATGAAGGTTTTGAATGGCGCAGGCTACGGCTTCAATTTCTTCAATTTCCAGAATTTTCTCTTCTGGCTGACGTTCCATGCAAATTGCAATTACAACCGAAGATTGCATTGGGCGGGTAAGCATTTTTGACAGTTTCAGATTGTTTTGTTGTTCGGAAGGAGTCAATTCCAAATAGGTTTTACCTAAAAAATCGCTCAAACGCTGCCGCGCATCTTCCATAAATACTTTAAAACGCCAAGGTTGCGTATTCCCATGAGTGGGTGCCCATTGTGCGTTGTTTAAAAGTACCTCTATTTGTTCAATATGTACTTTCCTATCGCTGAATTGTTCTGGATAGATAGTCCTTCTAGAGCGTATAAGTTCGTTTATTTCGGAAAGATTGAATCGCATTTTTTTGGGATAGAATTTACCCGTAAAAGTAACTAAATTTATTGTTTCGATATGCAGTAACTATCCATCCTAATTTATGCAAGAACTTCTAATCTGATACGTAAAATGTATTTTCGGTCAGCGGTTATTGTCGCGCAACTCTTTTTTTATTTTTTGAATCATAAAAAAAGTTTTGTCAATCGTCTGATACGTGCCATCAGGCATCGGTCCAAGAGCCGGAGCTGCTACAACATATCCGAATCCATCTATTAATACATAGCTAGGATACGTTTGTATTTTATAATTGCTCCAAATAGGGTTGGAATTATCTGTTTTAAATTTTTCCCATGGAATGGACTGAATGTTTTTGGCGAAAACAAGGGAATCGTACACCTTGTCCGGATAAATTGTTAAGAAAATAATATCTTCTTTGTAATTTTCATAAATCTGTTTCAGTGGCCCTAATTCCTGCACATTGTTGCTGCTCGCTGGATCGTAGAAATGGAGATACACGTATTTTCTTCGAAAATTAGTGAGCGTTTTAATTTCATTTTTATCATTTTTCAACACAAAATCTTGTGCCTTTCCACCAGCAACCATTTCACTTAAACGTTCGGAGAGATTCTTTGCAATCACAGCATTTGCTTCAAATAAACTATGGTTTGCAACGCTATCTAATAGTGTTAAAATGTTCGTTTGTGGAAAATCATTTGTGTAAAATTGTTCGGACAAAGCTTTTACCATAATCATTTCTCGAATCCTCAGGTTAATGAGCGTATATTCCGCGCCGAGCGCTCGCATTACCAGTGTCGGACTACTTTTTAGCACACCAAGATAAACACGGTTGTTTGTTTCCATTGACAAGCGCGGAATTATTTTGTCGTAAAATTTCGTGATATAATTCATATAGGCATCGTTACGGTAGGCAACAGGTGCAAATTTGATGTAAAAATCATGTTTTTCGAACCTATTTCTATCTGCAGCAAACTGAATATTATCGGATGCAGCGATGGAAAAACGAACAAATGTTTTAAAGTACTGTTTGGGCTCGGTACTGTTCATCTCAGAGGTGTCCCGCAATTTGTATTCCTTTTCAATAATCCCTTTAAATTCATCCATTTTTTTTGCAAACTCAATCGGCTGAATATTTTTTAAATGGTAATAACTGCTGATAAATTCATCTGACCACCGCTGGAATTGAAGAATCTTGAAATTGATATCACTAGAGTCTAAATCAAAAAAAGTAACTTCAATTACATTGCCTTCTGGCCGGTATGGTTCAAATGCATCTTTTTCCGGTAAAAAAATATCGTAGGTTGCGCCCGGTTGAATATACAGAAAAGCTTTATTCTTTGCGGGTAGAATTGAAATTTTTTGCGTTTCATTTATGTTGAAAGTTACACTGAATGTGCTATCGGTTTGTACAATAGCAGAGGCTATTGTCGCTTCTTTATTACTGAAATAATCTTCAATTTCGTGAATTGCAATAGTTTGTCCAACATAGGATGGCGCATAACCTTTTACGGTAACTGCCTTACTGTCTTGCGAATAAGTAGCGTTAACAGTAAAAATCACGAGAAGTGCAACCAGCTTTTTAAGCATTTGATTCATTTTTTTTGTGTAATGTCAACGACTCGTTTATAAGCCAATTTGCGCTAAAAAAATAGTTGTCATATCTTACTAAGGTTTCTGTTACTATCAAGAACAATCTTTAAACGAGTAGATGAGAATTGGTTACAAAATGGGAAATATCGCCATTGTTTTTAAAAATCTCCCTTACGATGGTAGAATTTATTGCGCCAAATTCCTGATCTGTTAGAAAGAAAACCGTCGTTATTCCTCCCAAAACATCGTTCATTTGCGCGATGGATTTCTCGTACTCAAAATCTTTTGAATCCCGCAATCCGCGAACAATCATCTGTGCGCCAACTTCTTTGCACAGATCCACTGTCAGTTTGGAATAGGTTGTAATTTGAATCGCTTCGCCATTTTGAAAAAGAGATTGAATATGCAGAATTCGATTGGACAACTCAAATTGGCTTGTCTTGGAACTATTCATTCCAATCGCGATAATCAACTCATCGAAAAGCTCTAAAGCCTTCCGAACAACTGCTTCATGGCCTTTTGTAAATGGGTCAAAGGAACCCGGAAAAACTCCAATTTTTTTCATGTGTAGATAAATATGAATATGGAAAGATACTACAAATAGTAATAAATAACACTTAAAAGGATTTGAATTTGATTCGTTTAAGCGTCTAAACGAAAGAAACTAAAATAAACATTTCCGTATGTTCGCACGAGCTCAAAGTTGGGTAGTTCAGTTAATTTAGTGTGTCTGCCATGTTCGATAATAAGCAAACCATTTTCATTCAATAATTTTCTGTCAAATACGATTTGCGCGATTTCAGCGTGGAATTGATATTCATAAGGCGGATCGGCAAAAATCAGGTCGAACGTGCGATCTGTTCGCTTTAAAAATGCTAGAATGTCAGACTTAATGGTTTCCAGCTCTTCATTTATTTTAAATTCAATTGCATTTTTCAAAATGTAACGCAAACAATTTGAGTTCGAATCCACTGCGGTAACTTTTCCTGCTTCTCTAGAAATAAATTCAAACGAAATATTTCCTGTTCCAGCACATAGGTCTAAAATTTCTAAGTCGAAAAGCGACATTTGGTGTTCCAAAACGTTGAAAAGTCCTTCTTTAGCGAAATCGGTTGTTGGACGAGACGGAAAACTTTTAGGAATAGAAAATCGACGGGCTTTTAAAAATCCACTAATTATACGCACCTTTTTTGTGAATTTAGAATGAAATCAGTATTGACTGTTATAGGCGCTTTTTTTAAATCGGATAAGGATTGTAATTTCAGGACTAAATCTTCGCAATTTAGGCTAGAACTTCCAACTCCAGGAAATACTTGAACAGCGCTTATTTCATCCAAGTATTCTTTTTGTTGCAACGAAAACATAGTGTTGTAAACAATATCGTCGTTCTCTTGATAATTAAACATAGAGTAGAACTGCACCTTATTTTCTTTCACAATTGCCAGAACGAAATAATTCGCATATACCAAAAGTTGAGCTTTGAGTTTGAAACTAGGCTCAGCAAATATTCCTCGAATTAGATACGAACTTTCGTGTTGAATAACCGAACGCGGAAACCGAATCACAAAGAATGATTTGACCCAAAGCGGAATTTCAAACAAATTCACTATTCCCTGCTCCGGAATACGGTTGTAATCTACATGAGAAAGTGGGATTTCCTTGCCGAAACACAAACTAAAAAGCAGTTCAGGATTGGATTCACTGAAAATATTTGATGGAATTAATGTGGAACGAAAACTTGACCAAGATATAGTACATTCCTCAAAATCCTGCAGTTTAAATCCAGCCTGCTCCAGGAAATCATCCAATTGCTCCTTGTACCGATAATCCTTTTTATCCTTAAAAGTAAATTCGAATTTTTGAATTTGATCTCCTGAACTTTCAAAAAATCGAACTGTATTTTCAGATAACTCAATAAATAAGTGCCTCACAGAAGTAATTTATTCATCTTCCCAGCTTCCAGCTGTTTCATTGGATGTTAACTTACCAAAAGATATTTTTTCGTTCTTGGATCCTTGGATTTTAGAAAATGGAATAATACCGGAAACCTCAATGGCAGGGAAGAAATCTTCACCAACTTGAATAGAATCTTTTACCGACATTTTCCACTTTTCTTTACCTGCGGAAAATGGAATGTATGGTAAATCTTCTGCCTTGAATTTTTTCAAACCTGTATTTTTTCTACTTTCCGTATTCGATTTCGTTAAATACTTTGTTTTAAGTAAACTAACTTGAACAGTATCGCGCTTGAAATCTTTTAAATCTTCAGGACAAATAGACGATTTTGATAATTTATACGCTTCTTTTTCCGTCATGTTAATGTCGATTGGACGGTTGTCTCTGTAAATGTATTTACTTTCTTCCGGCGTCATTTTTCTAGATGGCACAACTCCTTGCGATTCAACAAAGGGAACGGTTCCCGTGTTGATGAAATAAACCAATGAATCCCAATCACTAATGTATTTTCCGTGAATTTCGGAGTATATTTTCTGAGCGTAACGAATATCTGTCAAATTTTGAATCGACTCATTTTTACAAAGCGTGTAGTTCTTATTGTACGTGCTGGTGTCTGCAACGCTCATCCATGAGAAATACATGGTTGCAAGTGCTCCGATTCCTGCCACAATCCCAATAATTGTCAAAATAGAAGTTTTTAATTTACCTGAACTGTAAATAATACTTAAAAAACCTGCGATGAACATTAGAACACTCGACATCAAGAACGTGTAGTCTTGGTTTCCTTTAATTCCAGCAACCAATAAGAAAATTCCAAAGAAGAAGAATAGAACTGGTACTGAATATTTTTTTACAATAACTGAAAGATTAGTTTCCATATTTTTTACAATTTCAAATTTTAACTTGACAAAGCTACAATTTTTTAAATTCTATAGGTTCAACTTGCATAGTTTTTTTATACCTTTTAATCATTTACTTTATCCAATCAAAATATATACCTTTAGAATCGTATGTCTTTGTCCCCTCCAAATTCTGCTTTTTGGCAGCAAATGCTAGCTTTTTTCGAGCACCATCCAACAGATGATCAACAAAAGTTAATTTGTATGTTGGAAGATTTTTTGCGCTCAAAAGATCACAATCCCATTTTCTTGCTGAAAGGTTATGCCGGAACTGGAAAGACTTCTGTTCTCGGTGCTTTTGTAAAAACGCTTTCCCATTTCAAGCTGAAATCGCGGTTAATGGCTCCAACTGGACGCGCAGCAAAGGTTTTGAGTCTTAAGTCGTCCAAAGAAGCCTTCACAATACACAAACAAATTTACCGCAGAAATTCTTCGGTCGATGAGAATGCTGGAATGGCGCTCGCACCAAATTTGCACTCCAATACCGTTTTTATAGTCGATGAAGCATCTATGATTGGTGATCATTCTGTTTTAAACGATGGTTCTGTTGCTTCTCGGAATTTATTGGACGATCTTCTAGAATACGTTTTCTCTGGAAAAAACTGTAAATTAATTTTACTTGGGGATGAAGGCCAATTAGCTCCTGTAGGTTCTTCGGAATCTCCTGCTTTGAATAAGGATTACCTTAAAAACAATTATACTTCCATAGCTATTACTGAATTTTCCTTGATCAATGTTTTAAGACAAGCTGTAGAATCAGGTATTTTGTATAATGCAACCTTACTCCGTGCAGCTGAAAATGAAACATTTCCATTGTTTGAAACCAAAGGATTTAGCGATTTTGTGCGTTTACAGGGAGATGAATTTCAAGACGCACTGGAAAATTCTTATTCGAAACTCGGTGTGGAGGAAACCATAATTCTCACGCGTTCCAACAAGCGTGCAAATGCTTACAACAATCAAATTCGGGGCAGAATTCTTTGGTACGAGGATGTGCTGTGCTCTGGGGATTGCTTGATGGTTGTGAAAAATAATTATTATTGGGTAGAGGATCAGACCAAAATGGGTTTTATTGCCAATGGAGAGTCTCTTAAAGTTATTCGAGTGAAACGCAAGGAGGAAATGTATGGGTTTGAATTTGCCCGAATTATCGTGAAGTTTGTTGACTACGATTCGCTGCCAGAAATGGAGGTCCTAGTTTTTCTAGAATCATTGCAGTCGGAAGGTCCATCCCTCTCCCGTCAGCGCATGAAAGAACTATTTTTCGCTGTGGAACAAGATTACCAGCACGAAAAAAATAAGAAAAAACGCTATGCGCTAATTTTGGAAAATCCTTATTTCAATGCACTACAGATAAAATATGCCTATGCCATAACGTGCCATAAATCACAAGGTGGTCAATGGGAAAATGTTTATATCGATCAAGGTTATATCGCACCGGAAATGCTTAATTCCGAATATTACAGATGGTTGTACACTGCAGTTACACGGGCTTCGAAAAAATTGTTTCTAGTAAACTTTCCGGAAGATAATTTTATACCAGCATAGATTTTTGAGAAATAAATATCTTATATGGCTCAATTGCCGGCAAGTATTTCAGCCAATTTAAGGGATGTCTTTCCAACGGAAATTTTGGTTTTCATCCATTCCTTGTTGAATCGATCAATTACGATTTTTGCATTTTCTCTGGATAAATAAGTTCCAGCAGCAACATTAATTTCTTCTTTGAAGTGGCTTAAAATCTCGGCAGAACGAAAAGTACTTAATAAGTCATTTTTTGTCAATTTGTATTTTTCCATTAGTTCTATCCAATTCGGATTTTGGATTTCGATGGAAGAAACAACAGGATCTGTATAGGAATTTACTTCCAGAAGGATTTCTCTCGAAAGGTGAATGAATAATTCAGTTCTGCGCAAACGCGCAAAGGTTGAATCCATTTTACTAACACTTCGTTCACTAGCTGTGGCGCCGGGATAGGAAATTTGTTCAACTGGAAGCGGATTTTTCACAATTCTACAGCCATCAAACTGGCCAATTCCTTGACCACGTGCCACTATGCTGAAATTTACTTTTTTATCCAATAATCCTTCAAAAAACTGCATCAATGCAACACTATCACTCGCTTTTAACAGATTTCTATTTAGTTCCCAACTATCCGATGCAAAGACATCCTCCAGTTCTACTTGCAAACGCGCTGAAAAATTTGGTTCAGCATCCACTAAATTTATATGTACCATAACTTCATCTGCTAGCTTAGACAAGGATGATTCTGGAATTGCAATCAATCGGACTTCAAATCCTTCCTTTTTTAAAGCAGCGGGAAATTGAAATTCTTGCGTTGTTAAATCAAATGTGGAAGAATCCTGAAACGTGTAAAAGCCATCTTTCTCGGTGAAAGTTGCCCATTTATATCCCATTGTACGTTTAAAGTAATCTAAGCGTTGCTGATAGATTGCAAGTAAATCCAGTGCTTCCTTTTTTTCCTTTTCCAATTCGGAAATCTTTCTTTTATAGCCTTCATATTGGCTATATAATGTGACAATTTCCTGTTGACTTTTTCGTTTTTCCTTTTTTCCGGATTTTTGTGTTGGTTGATAATTTACTGGACCACCAGCATTTTTTCGTGCATTTTTTTTTGCTTTACGTACGCTTCTTGGAGCTCTTTTATTCGTGGAAATTGGTTTGTAGGAAAGATCGGAATACTTTTTTTCATTGATTTCAATTTTTAGCACTGTCTCATCTTTCTTTTTAGCGAAATATGCAATCCAATAATCAAATCCTCTTTTTCCGGTTATTTTTTCTTGGAGTTTGGCAATTTTATTTTTCTCAAGGTCCTGTATCGTAAATTGAAAAGTTGTTCCTTCCGAAAATGTCGAATCTGGCGAAAGAAAACGCGTGTCTCCTGCTCCAAAAAGATGGTAACTCAATCCATTTTTTTCAATAACAACAGTTGTTTGTTTTTTGGAATTGTAGCCCCAAACATCGAAATGAAGGTTGGTTAAACGATTGTTTCCCACTGTTTCAAATTCTGAAGCGGTGAACATAAATGGTTCTACTTTTTCGGTTTTTTTCGGAAGGGTTTCTATCAATTTCAATTGGTAAGGAAATAGTCCAACGGCTTTTGGTAAGCCTCTATTCCAGCGCCCTTTTTCGTCTTTTTCGCGCTCCTCCAATAATCCAGAGGTGGAACTTCCATCGCCAGCCGCCACCAAAACATTTTTAAAAACAACTGCTTTTCCGCCCAATGATCTGTAAACTTCCAATGAGCGATTTTCTACATAGCGGTTAATCGCTGCATTAATCGCTTCCAATGTTTCAAGGGATTCTTTTGGATCTAAAAAGCGCAAAGACTCCAATAATGCAATTTTATCATCCAATGATAAACTCGGGTTTAAAAGTGAAATTAGTTTCGGATGCGGAATCATAATCCCATCTTTTTCTTTTTGAGCGTTGAATGGGAGATTTCCAAGTAATAAATTTTCAAAAACAGCATATTCTTCTTGAAAGGCTTCTAGATCTTTTTCACTACCACGCTTGGCTAGAAGTATTTTGTTAAGCTCCCAGATCGCCATTTTATTTGCCGCTTCGGCAATAATTCCTTTTGGAGATTTTGCTATTTCTTCTCGTCTAATTAGGAGCAATTCCGGCTGATTGATAATCAATAATTCAATTGAATCATAGTGGATTTCTTTGTTTTGAAAGACAATAGAAGGACCTTTGTAATCAAAATACCGCCCGATACTATTGTCTAAAATTGGACTTTTTTTAACAATATGAAACAGATAAGCCCTTTCCTCAGCCGTTAATCCTTCATTTATTTGCGCAAAAGACGCTAGAGGTAAAATAAAAAATACAAGTATAAACTGC
>CANJSS010000081.1 GCA_947476955.1 Flavobacteriales bacterium | reverse complement strand
TGCGTTAGGGATTGAAATGGAAATCCTTTTGCTGCTTATTTTGCTGCAAAAGATTGCAATAGAAAGCCCGACCCGCAGGGGAACGCCAAAAAAATTAGTGTACTTACCACAACGTGCAAGTTCCCGAAAAATGAAGTACGCTACAGGATTATCCTACGTGCTCTTTGAATATTTTATTCAACCATTTTAGCATCGCAAACATCAACAAAGCAGCTGCTCCGAGCAACATGAAATTCACAAAAAAGAAGTTTTCCTTGTGCGCGTAACCGTCCCACAAACTGCTCAAAACGCCCGATAATTTATTACCAATGGAAGTTGCAAGAAACCAGCCTCCCATCATCAAAGCCGTTAAGCGCGGTGGACTCAGTTTACTCACCATGGATAATCCCATTGGACTTAGAAACAATTCTCCGATTGTAATTACAGCATAGGAGGAAATAAACCACCAAGCGGAAGACTTTATGGCGCCATTGTCGCTTGCATAAACCGCTCCCACCATCACCAAACAGGAAAGTGCCGAGATGACCAAGCCAAATGCAATTTTTACCGGCGTAGAAGGCTCTCTTTTTTTACGCTTTAAAAAAGCAAAAAAGGCAACAATCAATGGTGTTAATGCTACCACCCAAAATGGGTTTACGGATTGAAAAAGATTCGTGTTAAAGGCATAAACTGCTCCTCCCTCTTTCGGGGTGTCTTTTTCTTTTAAATTTTTATAATAATAGGGATAATTCCATTCTTTTTTTGTTTTGTCTGCAACACGAAACTGCGGGTCCATCGCTACAACGGAATCTTTCACATACGGAATCGTATCGACTAAGCGCAGGCTTTTCATGGTTGGCGCCATTGCAGTTGGAATAGCGCGATCTGTGTATCTGTCGGCCCACGTATTTAATGTTGATCCATTTTGTTTGAAAACTGCCCAAAAGGCAATTACTACGGCAAAAATGGCTAGCATTGCAGCAATTGGACGTTTTTCCTCTTTTGGAGATTTGTATAACAACCTGCCATAAAAGAAAACTACTGGAATACATCCAAATAGAAACGCATCTGTGGATCGGCTGCCAATTATAGGTTCCGGTAAAAAATAACCAATCAAACCAAAGCCGATTGCCGGTAAAAGTATGACGCCAAAAATTTGCAATAAAGGCATGTCCTTTTCTGTTGCTGGAGTCATTACATCTGCATGTTTGAAATGTTTTGTTCCAAGCATAAAAATGATAATTCCGATAAACATTCCAATTCCGGCAGCAATAAACGCAGCGCCCCAACCAATCATATTGTAGAGTGCAGCGCCAAAGAAGTTGCACACAAAAGCGCCTATGTTGATTCCCATGTAAAAGATGTTGTAGCCTTCATCTTTTCTAGATTTATATTCTGCGTCGTTGTATAAATTACCGAGTAAAGTGGAAATATTTGGTTTGAAGAAACCATTTCCCAATATCACCAAAAGCATAGAAATATAGAGCATGTTCAAATCGTGGATCGACATTAAACAATATCCAACGCCCATCATGAGGCCACCAAAAATGATAGATTTCCGGTAACCAAACAAACGGTCGGCTAGCAATCCGCCGACAAAAGGAGTAAGAAAAACAAAGGCAATAAAAGTTCCGTAAAGATCTGATGCTTCGGCTTCCGTCATAGAAAATCCATCCACCGTATCTTTCAGATACAGGGTAAAGATTCCGATCATTAGGTAGTAACCAAAACGTTCCCACATTTCGGAGAAAAATAGGAAAGGCAATGCTTTAGGATGTTTGCGTTGTTTCATGCGAATAATTTCAAGATTGGATATTCAAAAAAAAACAGCCCTTCGAGAAGGACTGTTTCAAAATTAGTATAATTTTCAATTAACGCACACCGTGCATCATTGTGATTAATTTTCTACTTAAGAAAAACAAGATGATTGAGGCTATTCCTGCCATAAAGACAAATACCATAAAGAAATCATACAAAGTAGCAATTTTAAATCCTACAAACGATTTAGAATTATCTAAACGTTCTTCAAAAACCAATTTGGTAATTTCCTCTTTTGCCTTTTCGTCCTTAATTTCAGCAAAAGTCAAGGATGCTACTGGAATTGTTTTTTCACCTTCTATTTTAGTCGCTTTGGCTTTGTTATATTGTTCTGGAATTAAAACATAGGCATTATCTTTTTCTATTTTTTCGATAAAAGAAACGGCAACTACATCTTCCGGATACAATGAACTTAAGGTTCCTGCAAATTTATTAGCAGTGGCAGTACTCAAAAACCAAACGCCCATAAGTAAAGAAGCGAATTTTACTGGCGCCAATTTATTTACCATGGACAAGCCAATTGGAGACAAACAAAGTTCCCCAAATGTATGAATCGTATATAAGCTTACTAACCACATCATGCTCACTTTCACTCCTGGTTCAATTCCTTTTACTCCAACCGCAATAACAACGTAACCAATTGCTAACAACATCAAACCAATTGATTGCTTATAAGGAGAACTTGGTTCAATTTTTCGTTTTCCTAAAAAGGACCAAATCCAAACAAAAACAGGCGCAAAAAGTACAATTGCTACAGCATTTACAGACTGAAATGCACTTGCTGGAATACTTTCTATTGATATGAAACCTGCAGCAATAGAGGAATTCCATAAGTAGAATAAGCCACCAACAATGGACACAATAAATAAGTAAATCATTAAGGCCATTGGCCAACCAGTTTTATTGAACCAAGCTTTGTACACTTTCAAAGAGAAAAATGAAGAAATGGCTAATACCGCGATAGAAATTCCCAATAGAATAGTACTTGAAATTTTTAAACCTACTTCTCTATCCGTCTGCTCATCTGCAAAATAAGTCAAGGAAGCTCCCGCCTGCTCAAATGCAGCCCAGAAGAAAATAACAAAAAATGCTACAATGTAGATTACCCAAATTCGTTGTTTTTCAATTTTAGTTAAGCTAGGATCTGAAATAATAACACCAGGTGCCGCAATTGTAAGTGAGAAAATAAAAGCTCCTATTAAATCACCATCTAGCATGAAGTAAAACGATCCTAATAATACCAACCAAATTCCAACCCAAACCAACAATGTTTTAGATGACATTTTAACTTCTGGAATAGCAGCATCCACAACTTTTTTGACAGGTTTACCGCCAACTGGAGAACCATCTGGAGCAACTATGTAGTGGTTTTTCATCGAAACAAATAATAAAACGCTAATAATCATTCCGATACACGCCAATAAGAAACCATATTTAAAATCTCCTGGATTTCCAGTATCACCAACTGCGCCGCACAATAATGGCGCAATAAAGGCACCCAGGTTTATTCCCATGTAGAAAATGGTGAATGCAGAATCAATTTTTGGATCGCCTTGTGGGTATAGTTGCCCAACCATTGTGGAGATATTTGGTTTAAAGAAACCATTTCCAAGTATCAAGAAACCCAAACCTGTAAACATCAATGTTGCAGCCAAACCGCCTTCGGTATAAAAACTACCTGCCAAGAACATGAAGAACTGGCCAATTGCCATCATCAAACCACCAATAACAATGGATTTTCGATTTCCCCAATATCTATCTGCCATATAACCACCGATAAGTGGCGTTAAATAAACTAAACCGGTATAACTTCCGTAAATTTGTGTTCCTAATTCTTTATCAAAAAGTAAAGCTTTACCCAAGAAAAGTACAAAAAGTGCGCGCATTCCATAGTAGGAAAAACGTTCCCACATTTCAGTTGCAAACAGAACATAGAGTCCTTGAGGGTGTTTTTGTGTAGTATTTTCCATAATTTTCTAACCGTTTAGAATAGTTTAAGTGGTGAAAATATAAAAATTATTTAACTATTCGCTTTTTGTTACCTTACAGTTTTTTATTTATGTATTTCAATATCCACACACATACTCCCTCTGGACAAGCTATTGAGATTGTTAATTGCACTGGAAAACAAGCAGAATTTCCACATTTTTCATTTGGAATTCATCCTTGGGATGTTGAAAAATCAACGTTCACACTTACCGAACTTTCGGAAAAATTAAATGCTACAGGGTGCATTGCGTTGGGTGAAATTGGTTTGGATAAGCTAAAAGGTCCAAGCATGGAATTGCAATTAGCCGTTTTTAAACAACAAATAGCACTTTCAGAAAAATTTAAGTTACCCGTAATTATTCACTGCGTGCGCGCTTGGAATGAGATAAAATTGGTTAAAAAGGAGTTAAATCCAAAACAAACATGGATTTTTCATGGATTTACGAAAACCAGTTTATTAAAGGATGTTCTAGAAAATGGTATCTACATTAGTATTGGAACTGCTGTATTGATAAATAAAAAAGTGCAAGATATACTTCCAGCAATTCCAAACGACCGCTTATTTCTAGAAACGGATAATTCGAATTGTCGGATTTCTGCTGTCTACGAAAAAGTTTCCGAATTAAAAAAATTACCTTTGCAGGAATTGGAACAAATCATAGAAAATAACTTTAATCGTGTTTTTACCAGATGGAAAATTGGCTCGAACGAACAGAACTTATAATTGACAAGGAAAAGATTGAAAAATTAAAACGAGCACACGTATTGATCGTTGGACTTGGCGGAATTGGTTCCTTTGCAGCAGAATTTATTGCGCGATCCGGCGTTGGTACAATGACATTAATTGACGGCGATGTTTTTGATCCAACTAATAAAAATAGGCAACTAACAGCATTAGATTCCACAATCGGGAGAAATAAAGCGGTTGTTTTAGGAGAACGTTTACACGACATCAATCCGGAATTGAAACTTAATATTATCGAAGAATTTGTAATGCCAGAGCGCGTGTGGACCTTACTTGCAGAATTTAAACCAGATTATGTTATGGACTGCATCGATTCGGTGACACCAAAATTGGAATGGATTATTGCCTGTAAACGACTAAAAGTTAAAATAATTACGCACCTTGGAGCGGGAGGAAAAATGGATCCAAGTCGCGTACAAGTGACGAGTTTACCGCAAACTTACAATTGTAAACTCGCAAGCCATTTGAAAAAACGGTTGAAAAAGAAAGAAGTTGGTTGTAAATCCGTTCGTGCTGTTTTCTCCTCCGAATTGCAGCAAAAACAATCCATGAAATTAACGAATGGTCAAAATTTCAAACGCTCCTTTTATGGAACGGTCAGCTACATGCCGGCACTTTTTGGATTGATGGGTGCAGCAGATGTTATGCGCTATTTAACCGAAAAGAAAGATGCAGCAGAAAACGCAGTAAACAATGCTTTAGATTCCTGATTTTCAGTCTTTTTGATTTGAAAAGGTGAAATATTCCTACTTAACAGCAATTAAATTGTTAATTTTGTTTGTACAATTTTTAATAAAATGAGATTTTTTTCGGCGCTTTTTTTATCCTTTTTCTTGCTCATTATTTTTGCTGCATGCGAAACAGCAGGTAAAAAAAATGTAAGTCACACGAAGGTAATTGCAGATTCGGAGTTCGACAACCACAGCTATTCGAATATTCGGAAAATCAGAACAAAACACCTGCATTTGGATTTGGATGTTAATTTCGAAAAGAAGAAAATTTATGGTGTTGCCCGCCATGAAATGGAGAATTTTGGAGCAGACACAGCGATTTTCGATATCAAAGGCTTAGAAATTCAAAAAATCACATTAGGGAAAACCAACGAAAAAGAGACTGATTTTCTAATTGGTCAGTGGGACAAAGATTCGGTTTTGGGTCAGCCTTTATTAGTGAAAATCACGCCAAAAACAAAGTACATCAACATTTATTACCAGACGACAGAAAAAACTGAGGCAATCGATTGGTTGAGTCCAGAATTAACGAGTGGAAAGGTTCATCCCTATATGTACACCCAAGGACAGGCAATTTTAACCCGCTCTTGGATTCCACTGCAGGATTCGCCTGCAAATCGGCTTACGTATTCCGCAAAAGTTAGCGTCCCGAAGGATTTAATGGCCTTGATGAGCGCAGAAAATCCGATAGTGAAAAATATGGATGGTGTGTACGAATTTGAGATGAAACAGGCAATTCCGTGTTATTTAATTGCTTTAGCTGTTGGAAATTTAACGTACCGAAAACTTGGTCCTTCGTGTGGTGTATACTCCGAACCGGAAATGATTTATTCCTGCGTTCATGAATTCGTAGATTTGCCAAAAATGATAGATGCGGCAGAAAAATTATACGGCAAATACCAGTGGGAGCAATACGATTTGATTGTTCTGCCCTATTCTTTTCCGTTTGGTGGAATGGAAAATCCGCGTCTCACCTTTGTAAATCCAACCTTACTTGCAGGAGATAGAAGTTTAGTTTCCGTTATTGCGCATGAATTGGCGCATTCTTGGTCTGGAAATCTAGTGACAAATGCATCTTGGGACGATTTTTGGCTGAACGAAGGATTCACTGTGTATTTTGAAAATAGAATCATGGAATTCCTTTACGGAAAGGAAATTGCGGACATGCTCGCACTGATTGAATTTCAGGAATTGCAAGTTGATTTAAAGGATATTGCTGCGAGTGACCATCCAGAGGATACAAAATTGAAATTGAAATTGGCAGGAAGAAATCCAGACGATGGCATGACGGATATTGCCTATGTGAAAGGCGCTTTTTTCTTAAAAACGATTGAAAATACAGTTGGAAGAGAAAAAATGGATGACTTTTTGAATGCGTATTTTAAGAAATATGCATTCCAGACAATCACCACAGAAAAATTTGTAACTTATTTAAATACACAACTGCTAAAACCAAACAAGCTATCGTTCAATTCCAACGAATGGATTTATAAGGAAGGAATTCCGGAAAACTGCATAAAGATTGTTTCGCCGCGTTTTGAAGCTATACAGAAACTGGCAGATCGTTTCGAGGCAGGGGAAGATATATTCAAGAAAGAGATAAAATGGTTGAAAATTAAAGGGCGAAAACGAAAAAAGAAACAAATCATACAACTTACACGAGATAAATATGTGGCACAGGAATGGCAAGCGTTCGTACGCCGATTACCAGCCACCGTCGACCCGGAATTAATGCGGAAGCTGGATGCGAAACTACATTTTAAAACGTGGGGAAATGCAGAAGTGCGCTCCGAATGGTTTACACTTGGCATCCGAAGTGGCTACTTGGAAATTCGACCAAATATGGAGCGATTTCTGCTAAAAGTAGGACGAAGAAAATACCTTTCCCCTATTTATACGGAATTAGCGAAAACGCCAGAGAATTTGGCTTGGGCTAAAAGTGTGTTTGAAAAAGCAAAAGGGAATTACCACTTTGTTTCGAGAAGCAGCATTCAAGGAATTCTGTATAAGAAGAAATAAATAGTGTTTTCACCTGAAAACATTTAAATAGCCATTTTTTTCAAATTTTGTAAACGTATAAAAAATTGTTGTGCAGTCTATATGCATTGAAAAAAATAACGCGGCATCACCCAACCAATGGTTATAATAAACGTTCTAATTATAAAATCAAAAAATGGCCATAGAAATAAAAGAACCGTGTTCTGAAGATTGGGCAAAAATGACTGCTACAGAAAAAGGTGCTTTTTGTCAGAAATGCGCACTAGAAGTTGTCGATTTTACCAATAAGACAGCCTTCGAAATAAAACAAACTTTACTAGATGAATTTTCCAAAAGTCCTCGTCTATGTGGTCATATCACCAATTATCAGCTCAATCAAATCAATGACGAATTTTTTAAATGGAAAAATGAACGGGAAACATTTCGTGCAATTTGGATTTTCTCTTTATTAGCGGTCTTTGGACTTACCTTGTTCAGTTGTCAGAATACGCTTTCTAAAGAAATAATTTCCAAATTAAATGCCGAAACGAGCATTTTACTTAAAAGTGATACTACAAAAACGGATGTTACATTACTTGATAGCACGGTTAAGAATCCGGATTCACTTGCCACTACTATTGGAGATTTGCCTTATTTCAAATTTCCTTATGAAGATATAATTACGCTTTCAGGCGTAGTTCCTTATTACCCATTTGACATTAAAATCCCATGGGAAATCTGCACTATTTCCTTGGGGTCAATGGTGATTTCAGGCAATATGCAAACAACTACGGATACAGTTGATTTTTTAAAAGCTTCAAAGCAAGCACTTGTTCTTCCCAATTTAGGTATAACATTGCGCACACAAAACCCAACCAACAAACCGGAAAAAAAGACTGAGAGAGGCTCAATTGAAGGTGTTTTAGGCGCATCAGAAAAAAAATTCGACGCATTTATATACCCAAATCCATTAACACCGGAAAGCAGGCTATATGTAAAAGCAAATGAATCTTTGATTCTATTTGTTGATGTTTTTCGCGTATCTAAAAATGATGCTTTTCGTTCTGGAAGTATTGAACTTGCTGCTGGAAACCATGAATTAGATGTGAAATTTTACGATTTCCCAAAAGGGAATTACCAATTAAATCTTCAAGCTTCCAATCAATTATCGGTATTGGATTTCACCGTTTAAAACAAAAAAAAGCCCAACATTTCTGCCAGGCTCTAATCCTGTTGTTTTTTTTATCCATTCATGGAAGAAATTTTCTCTTCTAGAACCGCGATTGTACTGAGTGCTTCCGCTTCTTTTTTGCGTTCGATCGTAACAACTTGCTCGGGTGCACCAGCCATGAATTTCTCGTTTTGGAGTTTTCGTTGCACGCTGTTCAAAAAGCCTTTAGTATATTCTAGTTCTTCTGTCAATTTCTTTTTCTCTGCTTCCAGATCGATGGAATCGCCAAATGGAATATAGTATTCGTTGGAATTCACCAAAAACGAGTTAGCGTTAGCAACTTTTTCCGCAACATACTCCAATTGCGACAAATTGCCCATTTTCACAATTACCGCATCAAAAGTAGTGTCGATAGCGTTATTCTTTTTGATGCACAATTCCATTTTCACCTTGTTTGCGATGTTGTTTTGCTTGCGCACATTCCGAATATTGGCAATTACCTCTTCCGCTTTATGGAAGGAAATTAAAACACTTTCATTTACCGCTTGTACCGCAGGCCATTCTGCAATAATAATATCTTCGCCTTCTTTTCTTTCGCGGATTAAATGCCACAATTCCTCTGCAATAAAAGGAGTAAATGGCTGAATAATTTTCAAAATTTTCTCGAAGAAATCTTTCGTTGCTTCAATCGTTTTGGCATCAATTGGCTGCTCGTAACCTGGCTTGATCATTTCCAGATACCAAGAGCAGAAATCGTCCCATACCAATTTGTAAGTTGCCATCAGCGCTTCGGAAATTTTGAATTTATCAAACAATTCATTGATTTCGATAAGTTGCTGGTTAAATTTAGCATCGAACCACTCTATCGCTTTAATGGAAGATTTTGGTTGTTCCATTTCCAGCACTTCCCACGCATTTACCAAACGGTAGGCATTCCAGATTTTGTTCGTGAAATTTCTTCCCTGTTCACATTGGGAAGTATCAAAAGGCAAATCATTTCCTGCGGGCGAAGAAATCAATATTCCCATGCGCACGCCATCTGCTCCAAATTTCTCAATCAATTCTATAGGATCAGGCGAATTACCCAAAGATTTCGACATTTTTCGTCCCAGTTTATCGCGAACAATTCCAGTATAATAAACATTTTTGAAAGGCAAATCGCCCATGTATTCATATCCGGCGATAACCATTCGTGCTACCCAGAAAAACATAATTTCGGGCGCTGTAACCAAATCGTTGGTCGGATAATAATACTTTATTTCTTCGTTTCCTGGTCGCGTCAAACCATTAAAAACGGATATCGGCCATAACCAACTTGAAAACCAAGTATCCAAAACATCTTCGTCTTGCTTTAATTCGGATGCTGCAATTGCTCTTCCGGCTTTAGCTGTTGCCAATTCCTGTGCTTCGTCAATTGTTTTTGCCACAACATAATCCTCAGAACCGCTACCAAAATACCAAGCTGGAATTTGGTGTCCCCACCACAATTGACGCGAAATACACCAATCTTTGATGTTTTCCATCCAATGCTTGTAGGTGTTTTTAAACTTTTCAGGGTGAAATTTAATATTTCCGTTCATGACATTTTCCAGCGCCGGCGCAGCCAATTCTTTCATGTCAACGAACCATTGCAAAGATAATTTTGGTTCAATTACCGCATTCGTACGCTCTGAAAATCCAATTTTATTGATGTAATCTTCCGTTTTAACTAAATAACCTTTGTCGTACAATTCCTTTTCAATTGCTTTACGAACATCAAAACGATCCATACCAGAATAGTGCATTCCATTTGCATTCAACGTACCATTATCGTTAAAAATATCAATCGTTTCGAGCGCATGTTTTTTTCCAAGATCGTAATCGTTGGTATCGTGTGCTGGTGTAACTTTCAAACATCCAGTTCCAAATTCCATGTCAACGTATTCGTCCTGAATTATTGGGATTTCACGGTTCACTATTGGAACAATAACTTGTTTTCCATGCAAATGCTTGAAACGTTCGTCCTCTGGATGTATACAAATTGCCGAATCACCTAAAATCGTTTCTGGTCGCGTTGTAGCGATAGTTAACCATTCGTCTTCACTTCCTGCAATTTTGTAACGCACATAAAACAATTTGGAATTTACTTCTTTGTGCAAAACCTCTTCATCTGAAAGTGCCGTTAAAGCCTCCGGATCCCAGTTGACCATTCGCACGCCACGGTAAATCTTTCCTTTTTTGTATAGATCGATGAAAACATTCAAAACAGATTCTGAATATTCCGGATCCATGGTAAAACTGGTGCGTTCCCAATCGCAGGATGCGCCAAGTTTTTTCAATTGTTCGAGGATAATTCCACCATGTTTATCTTTCCATTCGAAGGCATGCTTCAAGAATTCATCTCGTGTAAGATCCGATTTTTTAATTCCTTCTGCACGCAACTTCTGCACCACTTTCGCTTCTGTTGCAATGGAGGCGTGATCCGTTCCAGGAACCCAACAGGCATTTTTACCGAGCATTCTTGCGCGGCGCACCAAAACATCTTGAATCGTATTGTTCAACATGTGTCCCATGTGTAAAACTCCCGTTACGTTTGGCGGTGGAATGACGACAGTATAAGCTTCACGCTCATCCGGTTCTGAATGAAAATATCCTTTATTCATCCAATGTGCATACCATTTTTCCTCCGCTTTTAACGGTTCATACGTTTTTGGGGTTTCCATCTACTCTTATTTTAGAATGGCAAAGATACAAAGGATTTTGGATTCGAAATTTGGTAAGGCAATAGAATAGTTTGGAAATGCTTTCTATAAGGGCGATTTTTGATTTAAACTATTTTTTTAAGATTAAATTGACCTATTTTTTTGTGTTAATTCCTGATTTTTTGTTAAAAACCATTGGTTCTATATTCTAGAATTTAGTAAATTTAATGCATAGATTTTTTCTATAATTAAAATTAACATGTGAACGACTTAAAATATGCCGTTATTTGTATAGATGATGACCCGTTTGTTTTGCAAATGATTGGTTTTCAGTTAAACAAAATAATTAACAAGGATACTACATTTCTTGATTTTTTCACAAATCCAAAACTGGTTTCCGGAAATCTAAACGAACTTATTAAAAACAAAATAGAGATTATTGCCATTCTTGTGGATTATCAAATGCCAAAATTGAATGGAAGCGAACTAATTAGAGAGATTATTCAAGTTTATCCCGACATAAAATTTATTATGCTATCCGGACAAGCCAATGATATAATTGTTGATGAGCTAGTAAATGAAAATGTCCTGCATGAATTTATTACTAAACCGTGGGAGGAAGAAGAACTATTTCAAGTTATTAAACCCCTTTTAAAATAATACAGCTTGATTTTTTGCTATCGCTATTTTACGTCATTATTTTTCCATTACTTTCGTGTTTAAATTTAAGACTACACACTTTATTTATTTATTTCGGATGGTTCACATAAAACAAACTATTTTCTTTTTTCTGTTGGCTTTCATTTTACATTCTTGTTTTAAAGGAAAGTCAGTTGATTTAATCGTTCACAATGCTTCAATTCACACGATGCAAGAGAACGAAATTGTATACGAAGCAATGGCAATTAAGGATGGGAAAATCCTAGAAATTGGACCAGAACGTCAAATTTTAAATAAATATTCCTCCAAAGAAGAAATTGATGCCCAAGGGAAAGATATTTATCCTGGATTCACCGACGCGCACGGACATATATTGTCTTATGCAAACCAACTGTTGAGCCTTAATCTTGTTGGCTGCAAATCTATGGATGAATTGTTGGTTCGAGCAGAAAAATACCAAGCTAAAAACAAGCGTACATTTATTATTGGACGTGGTTGGGATCAATCCTTATGGGGCACCCAAGAATTTCCAACGAATGAAGAATTAACTAAATTATTTCCAACAACTCCAGTTTGCTTGATTCGAATTGATGGCCATGCATTACTAGCAAACGATGCATTACTAGAATTAGCTAATATTTCACCAAAGACTCTTATTCCGGGTGGAATCATTCACGTGAAAGAAGGAAAATGTACCGGACTATTAGTAGATAATGCAATGAATCCTGTATACGCTTTGCTTCCTACTTTCCCAAAAAAAGAAGTAATCGGTGCAATTCAGGAGATTCAGCAAGAGCTGTTTCAATATGGAATCACCAGTGTGCACGAAGCTGGAATAGGATTTAACGATATCGCTTTTTTAAAAGAAATGATAGATAGTCATGGCTTTGAGTTGAATGTTTACGCCATGCTCATGCCAAGCAAAGAAAATATTCAATTTGCGGAAAAACAAGGAATTTATAGGTATAATAATCT
>CANJSS010000080.1 GCA_947476955.1 Flavobacteriales bacterium | reverse complement strand
TTTTATATCGCTAATATACCGATTTTTAGTTGCTAAGCGATAAAAGTGTTTCGTTGTTTTCTTCAAAATAAATCGTCAAAAGGACTTTTTATAGGTTCAATGTTTTTTGTGCTAACACTATCCAATAAAGTGTGTAAAACTAAAGGTTACAAAACAACTTTCCGTTTTACACACTTTACGGTAGAATATCTTTTGGATTGGTATTTATTTCTTGTAGAAAGGCAACTTTACCACTTTCGCTTTAACGCCTTTTTCCCGTATTTCGATATAGACTTCAGAGTCTGCTGTTGCATGGCTGGTAGTAACATAGCCCATTCCAATCGCAATTTTCATCGATGGCGACATTGTACCAGAAGTAACTTTACCGATAACTGTTCCTTGTGCATCTAAAATTGGATAATCGTGGCGTGGAATGCCGCGATCAACCATTTCAAAAGCAACCAATTTACGAGTAACACCCGTTTCTTTTTGGTTTTTCAAGAATTCTGAATCGGTGAAATCTTTGGTGAATTTTGTAATCCATCCCAAACCTGCTTCCAATGGAGATGTTGTATCGTCGATATCGTTTCCGTAAAGACAGAAACCCATTTCTAAACGCAAGGTATCGCGCGCTGCTAATCCAATTGGTTTTATACCAAACGCTTCACCAGCTTCAAAAACTTTATCCCAAACTTGATTGGCGTCTTCATTTTTAACGTAAATTTCAAATCCTCCAGAACCAGTGTAACCCGTTGCTGAAATAATCACGTGCTCAATTCCAGCGAAATCTGCTACTTCAAAATGGTAGTAACTAATCGAAGAAAGATCAATAGAAGTCAACGATTGCATTGCTTCAACTGCTTTAGGACCTTGAATTGCAAGCAAGGAATAAGCATCAGAAAGGTTTTTCATTTCCACGCCTAAATCGTTGTGGGAAGAAATCCAATTCCAGTCTTTTTCAATATTTGAAGCGTTTACCACCAACAAATATTGGTTTTCTTTCATTCTGTAAATGATCAGATCATCTACGATTCCGCCAGATCCATTTGGAAGACAAGAATATTGCGCTCTTCCTATTGTTAAGGTCGATGCATCATTTGTTGTAACTTTCTGAATTAAAGCCAAAGCATTTTCGCCAGTCAATAAAAATTCTCCCATGTGTGAAACGTCGAAAACCCCAACAGCATTTCGAACGACTTCGTGCTCCGCATTTACACCTTCATAGGAAACCGGCATATTATAACCTGCAAAAGGAACCATTTTTGCCCCTAGTGCAATGTGTTTTTCAGATAAAGCAGTGTTTTTCATTCTATTTATTTTTTTTGTTCAAAAGTAGTATTTTTAAGCGTACTCAAGTTAAAATAGTTGGAAGGTTCAAAACAAATCGGCTAATTCTTTTCCAACTAAACTGCCAATGGCAATGCCCATTCCTCCCATTCGTACACCGACCGCCGTTCGGGAATCTATTTTTTTTACGATTGGTGCTTTCGTTGCGCCAACTCCCATAATTCCCGCCCAGGAATAATCTATTGAAAAAGCATTATTTGGTAAAATCATTTCGGATAGCATTTGCTTTAGGGCAAAAGTTATTTCCTCGGTGGTTTCTAATTCCGTTGTAGTTTCTCCCTCAAAATTCAAATTTCTTCCTCCTCCCAAAAGAATTCTATTTTCTACATTTCTAAAATAATAATATCCTTGCTGGAAATGAAATGTTCCTTTTACCGGAAGATTTGCGATTGGTGAAGTCATTATAACCTGCGCTCTTGCAGGAAAAACATCTTCGTTAGGAAGAAATTGTTTCGCAAATCCATTGGTGCAAATAAGGACATGTTCCGCATTAATTTTTCCAATTGATGTTACCAATTCTGACTTTTTTGAATCCGATAAAATTGCTTCCACAGAAACATTGAATAGACATAAAACGCCCATTTCCACTGCGATTTGATGAAAACGAGCAAGCATTGTTCCGGTATTAATTTGACCTTCCAAGCGATTGAAAAAACTAGTAGTTACACCATTGAATCCGAATGTTGAGCAGCAAGAATCATCTTCAGAAAAAACACCTTTCTCGCCAGTTATATGGATCATTTTTTCATTTAAATACGCTATTTTTTCCCGTAATAATGGCAATTCGACTGATTCAATTGGTGAAATTAAATCCCAGGAACCAAAAGTTTCCAATTGAAGGTAGTTTGGCCCAATTACAGATTTTAAATTTTGCAAACCTTCCCAACGTTTTTGTACAGTGTCAAAAACATCGGCCTCACTCATTTTTGTAAGGTCATCGACTAGTTCTGTAACACTTCCAAAACAAGCAAAGCCTGCATTTTTAGAACTTGCTCCAGTAGGTAAATATCCTCGCTCTAAAAGCACGATTTTTGCATTAGGATATTTTTTCTTTAATTCGATCGAAGCAGAAAAACCGACTATACCAGCGCCGATTATTAAAAAATCAATACCATCAAAATAGGTTGTTCGTTCCCAATAACTTAATTGATCGATTTTAAGTAGTTTCATACGTATATTATTTGAACATTTTTAAGCATATTTGTACTACATTTTAATTCAAATTTAAACCAATTCTGTAACTTAGTGTGCGGCAAAATGTTTAAACAGAAAGTATGAGGTATTTTAGTGCAGTTTTATTTGTGTTCTTCAGTTTTTATGGAATCTGTCAGTCCATGGGTTTCCATATCGATGGGAATATAAAAAATAGCGTTTTAATCAAAGCAGAAGGTGGCGTTTTTGTGGATGTTGTTCAAAATCAGCAGATATTGGTTCACTCTGTTTCTGCCTTAAATGGAAAATATGATGTACTAGGGAGCGTGGATGTTTCATCTCCTTTTGAAGTTGTTTTTTACAAAGAAGGATTTTATAATAAAATAATAAGTTTCAACTATTCCAAAGTAAATCCGGAAGATTTTCCTGCCGGCGATATCTCGCCTTGGAGAAATGCCAGTATCGATATGATTCCAAAAAGCGTTGCTGCAGATTTGTCTTTTTTGGATGCAGAACCCGTTGCAAAATTTGGAAACGGTGCTTCATTCGCTTTAGATGTTCCCTATGAAAAAAAGATGAAGGCCAAAGTTGAAAATGCATTGCTGCAAGCAGAAGCAAATAAAACGGCCAACGAGATAAAATACCAAACTGCATTAGCTGCTGCAGATGCTTCATATAAAGCAAAGAAGTACGAGGAAGCTTTGGGTAAATATGAGGAAGCGCTTGGATATAAACCAAAAGAAAAATATCCAAATGATCGAATTCAAGAATTGGATGCTCTGATTCAGGCCGCTAAAAAAGAAGGGTTAGCCGATCAGCAGGCAAATTCAGAATACAACAATCTAATTAGCGCAGCAGATGCTTTCAGAGATCAAAAAAAATATGATCAAGCAATTTCAAAATACACAGAAGCTTTAACAAAAAAAATAGAACAATATCCAAAAGACCAAATTGTAGCTGTCGAGAAATTGAAGAAAGCATCCGATAATCAAGCTAAATACCAGGATTTTATTACCGCTGCAGATATGTCGTTTAGCCAGAAGAGTTATTTGGCTGCAAAGGAAAAATACACCTTAGCATCTAAATTATTACCAACTGAACAGCATCCAATTAGTCGGTTGACTGAAATCGAAAAAATATTAAATGAACAATCAGCTGACAAAGAAAAAAAACAAAAATACGATGATGCAATTGCTGCTGCAGATAATTTATTTAACAAAGGAATATGGCTTCAAGCCAAAGTTAAATACCTAGAAGCTGCGCAGTATGAATCCACTGCAACCTATCCGATTGCTAGAATTTCGGAGTGTGAGACTCAAATTTTAGCAATCGAAAAAAACAAAGAAAAAGCGGATAAAATAACCAAATTATTGATTGAAGGGTCTACCTTATTCACCGCTAGCAAATTTGCCGATGCAAAGTCGAAATATGACAATGTTTTAATCTTGGATCCAGAAAATGCAGAAGCAAAATTGAAAATTGCTGAAATCAATAAGCGAAATAGCGAAGCATTAGACTTAGCAGAAAAAGAGGCAACTTTTTTAAAGCTTTTATCGGAAGGAGATCTTGCGGTGAAAGGATTGAAATATACTTTAGCGAAGGAAAAATATGAGGCAGCACTATTGGTGAAATCTGATGTCGCTGCTCAAGCAAAATTAGATGAAGTAACTAAAAAGATAAAAGAGCAACAAGATAAAGAGGAATTGGAAATTAAATTCCAAGCGTTAAAGATTGAAGGAATGAATTTGGCTGCTGCACAAAAATGGCAGGAAGCAAAAGTGAAATTAACGGATGCAAATAAAATCCGAACGGATGCACTAATTGTAACGAAATTAAAGGAAATTGAGAGTAAAATTCAATCCAACGATGCTTCTGCGAAAATAGAGCAAGAATACGCAAAATTTTTAGCCGACGCAGTGAGCAAGGAAACTTCTAACGATTTAGATGGAGCAATTTTGGATTACAAATCCGCGTCAGTTAAGAAACCATTAGAACAATTTCCAAAAGATAAAATCAAGGAACTAGAGTTGCTCAAAATTAACAATGCAAGGCAGAAAGAAATTGACACGAAATATTTTGCGGTGTTAAAAAAAGGCAAGGAGTCAATGGCGTTATTCAATTATTTGGGTGCGATAAAAGAGTTTAACCAAGCGCTTTTAATTAAACCAAATGAAAAAGAACCATCCGATTTAGCGGCTGAGGCGGAGCGTTTGGAAAAGGAGAAAAATAACGAAGGGGATCAAGCGTATGAAAAAATACTTACGACTGCCCAGGAGAAAATAGACCAGAAAGATTACACAAAGGCGCGCGAATTAGCAAACCGAGCTTTAAAAGGAAGGCAGACGGACCCGAGACCAAAAGATCTACTGAAGACAATTGATAACTTAGAGAAACAACAGCGCGATTATGCAGCAAAAATAGTAGAGGCAGAGAACTTAGTTTCTATAAATAATTTACAAAAAGCACTTGTCGCATTTGAACAAGCTCGTTTAATAAAAAGTGATGAAAGTCTTCCTGCAATAAGAATTGATGAATTGAAAAAGCAAATTGCAGAAATTTCTGCTACTGCTGAAAAAGAATCTTTGTACAAGGATTTTATGCGGAAAGGTGCCGCAGATATGGGATTAAAGAAATATGAATTAGCTTTATCAAACTATCAAAGTGCATTGTCTGTAAAAGAAAATGATGCTATCGCCAAGGATAAAATATTAGAAATTAAGCAAATCTTGGATGATTTATCCAATGCTGTAAAAACAGAATTGGAACGCAAGGCAGCTAAAGAAGCTTTACTACTTTCTGCAAATAAATTGTTTCAACAGAATGAAATAGTGCGCGCAAAGGAAGAATATGGTAAATATTTACTTTTAGATCCTGCCAATAGCTTCGTGAAAAAACGGATCCAAGAATGTGAGCAGCTGCAATTGGCTAATGAACAATCCATTGCTAATGCTTCTTACAACTTATTAATTGACTCGGCAGATAATTTCTTTAAATTAAAAAGTTATGATAGAGCAAAAACAGCATACGAAAAAGCACTTGTAATTCGAAATAAAGATAGCTATCCAAAAAATAGATTGGAAGAAATCAAAACAATTTTAAATCCTGAAATTGTAATTCTAAAATCAAATGCTCTGCAGGACCTCGGTGAACCAACAGACAACTCAATTATCGATGGATACGCTGCTTTAGTGAAGGCAGATATGGAGAGGAAAAATTTAAAAAATGCGAGTCTTACTGAAAATTTGGAAGGTGTTTCGAAAGTCCATAATGATTTATATTACCAGAAGGCTTCCTCTCTAAAATTGACTGCTGATGAGCTTGCATCAATGGAAAATGCAAAAGAAGAAGCAAATAAGAACCTAGATGAAAACCGACTAAAAATTGTAACTAAAATTCGAACGTCTGAAAAAGAGTTAGATATTGCTTCAAATTCGGAAAATACAGCTAAAACAGTAGAATTAATCAGGTCTCAAGATAAGATTAACACGTATGTTGAGCAAACAGAGAAGGATAACATAAATCTTTCTGTAAATCAATCCAATAATGCGACTGTTCTTGAAGCAGCAAAAGCCAGATTAGATGACCAGAAAGATGACCAGAATTTGATGGAAACACAAAATAGTCTGGTAACCAATCAAACTTTAACAGCAATCCAAGTAGCAGTGGAACAAGAAGGCATATATGGAAATGAAAACCAAGAGTTGTTGGAAAGAACAGTTGCGTCATATAAGTTGGTAAATGAGAATACGCAAAATGAAACACAAGTCTTAAAGCAGCAAGAACTTTTGTCAAATAAGGCAGCAATGGAAAAAATGGATATTCAGATTGCAGAAAATGCACTGATAGCCTCCAAAATTGCAGCTCAAAATGAATTGGCTTTCAATGAAATCGAATCGGTTGCAATTCTTGCAGCATCAATTGCATCTGATGCCCAGCAGGAAGTCTCTAGAAATAATTCAGAAAAAGTGCAAGAAATTGGTCGGGAATTAGAAGTGCAAAATTCCATAGCTAATGCGAATAGAGAAGCAACTGTGGCGATTCTCCAAACAAAAAATTCGGAAATTGCAACAGCAGGTATAGATGCGTATTCCAAGGAGACGCAAGAATATTTAAAAAATAAAAACACCTTTGAAACACAAACACAATCTACTAGCACTCTTTTGGAGACGGAAGATGAAAATTGGTTGAATAGTTTGACGGTTTTAGAAACTGTTGTGCAAAGTGCCAGCTCCAAAAATTCTGGTACTGCTTTAAGTGATGAAGACGAACGCCAAAATGTGAAAATAGCTATTGAGGAACAATCCATCGGAAACACGGAAAATTTATTGGAAACGTTGAAGAAAAAAGGCGAAAACGATGAGATGGTAATTACCATAAACGAGGAAAATATCGCGGCTGTAGCAACTTCAAATTTGAACCAGCAAGATAATAATTACAAAACCCAAGAAAAGCTGAATTCGGTTGACAATAGCGCACCAGTTAAATTTAAAATCGCCAATACTCTCGGACAAGATTATCCAGAAGGTGTTTCCCAAGAATCGTTTACGCAGAAAGATAAAAACGGATTGATGACTGCAATAATAACCCGTAGAATTGTCGTTATTGGCGGACACGGAGATGTGTATGTTCGAACGCAAAAGCTTCAAACGATTACGTATTCAAAAAATGGACAAGCTATAACAGAACACCAATGGCAAAAAGAAACAGATGGCGCACAGTTGGAAAAACACTATTAGGTTCTTAGTATGCTTATTTCTACTTGGCTGTCAATCTAAAAAAGAGCCAGTTTATAAGGAAGGATTTGTTTTTCAGGGAGAAACGCAAGGAACAACCTATCAATTAATTATTGCGGAAGAGGAGGCGAATTTCACCCAATTAGAGATTGAAAATCTATTAGCTGAATTTGACACCGTTTTATCCTCGTACATTGATTCTTCTTTAATCAGTAGAATCAATAGGATGGAAGGTACTGCTGTTTTTACCGATTCTACTGGTTATTTCAAAGAATGTTATGAAGAAAGCATAGCTGTTTTCAATACAAGCAACGGCGCTTTTGATATTTCCGTTTTCCCACTTGTAGAAGGATGGGGTTTTATGCAGAATGTTGAAACACCATTGAATAAAACCAAAATTGATTCAATTCTTAAATTTGTTTCTTCGGAAAAAGATAAATTGCACAGGGCTAATTTTACGGGTCAAACCATCCAGTTTACGAAAGTAGACAAGCGTTTTAAAATGGATTTTAATGCAATTGCTCAGGGTTTGGCAGTAGATAAAATTGCTAAATTTATTGAATCGAGAGGACATAAAAATTATTATGTGGAAATTGGCGGTGAGTTGATTGTAAAAGGAAGAAATAGATCCCAAGAAAATTGGAATATTGGCATAGACGTGCCAAAAGAAAAGGAACAAACAGATGGTGTTCGTCGACTGGAAAGTATTTTATCTATCACAAATAAAGCAATCGCAACAAGCGGGAATTACCGCAAATACTACGTTAAAAACGGAAAAAAATACGCACATTGTTTAGATCCTAGAACTGGTTATCCAGTTGATCATTCTTTGTTGAGTGCGACTGTAATCTCTGATAAATGCTCAACATCGGATGCGTATGCAACAGTTTTTATGGTAATGGGATTGGAGGGTACTAAGCGGTTTTTAACCAATCATCCTAAATTAAAATTGGATGTCTATTTGCTTTATGATTTGAAAAATGGAAAAATTGGTAGGTTCAAAAGCAACGGAATGAAGAAATATTTTAAAGTTAATAAATAGGCATTTATTGAAACCTTCTTTTTATTTTTTGAAATATCCATTGTGCGTAACTCTTTTGTATATATGAAATTGGTGCTGCATTTCAAGCTAAATTCACTTCAAAATAAATAAAATGAACACACCTAAATTTGTATTTATTCTCCTAATCTTAGCTAAATTATCCTTGGCTTCAACAATTTTATGGTATTATTGGAATGTTAACACCTTGGTTGAAATTACAAAATTGCCTCTTTACGTATTGATTTTAACGGTAGTATATATCGCTTTTCAAATGCTGACAAGAAGATTATCTAAAAAACAAAATTGGTGGGATTGGATTTATTATATCGGTCTTGCAGCGATTATGCTACCTGTCGTCATGGCAAAGCCGGAAAACGAAAAAATGTTTCATTTGCTAACTGATTTTGGAATTTTATTCCTCCTACTGCCTGTTTTAATCGATGGTTATAGTTTTGTGAAAAATCAGAAAGAAAGTATATGAACGTACATTTTATAGCGATTGGTGGCAGCGCAATGCATAATTTGGCAATTGCCTTAAGTAGAAAAGGAACAATCGTTACAGGATCCGATGATGAGATTTTCGAACCTTCTCGCACCCGATTGGAAAAACAAGGAATTTTACCGGAAAGAATAGGATGGGAAGCAGAGCGAATTTCTACTGAAATTGATGCCGTAATTTTGGGAATGCATGCGCGCGAAGACAACCCAGAATTAATCCGCGCCAAAGAACTGAATATTCCAATCTATTCGTATCCTGAGTATTTATATGAGCAAAGCAAAAATAAAATTAGGGTAGTTATCGGCGGAAGTCATGGCAAAACAACTATTACATCGATGCTACTGCATGTCGTGAATGAGTTGAAAATGCAAGTTGACTATATGGTTGGAGCCCAATTAGAAGGGTACGATTGCATGGTGAAATTATCGGACGATGCTCCAATCATGATTTTGGAAGGCGACGAATATTTGAGTTCACCAATCGATCGCAGACCAAAGTTCCATTTGTACCATCCAAATATTGCAATAATAAGCGGAATTGCTTGGGATCATATTAACGTGTTTCCAACATTTGAGAATTATGTAGATCAATTTGAAACGTTTTGTTCCCTAATTGAGCCAAACGGAACGTTGATTTATAACGAGGAGGACACTGAGGTAAATAATCTTGGTGAGAAATTCACTTCGTCATTAAAAACAATTGCATATAAAACACCTGAATATTCTGTAATAGAAAATGGAACGCGTTTGTTTTTCGATGCTAAATCGTATGATTTAAAAATATTTGGCGGACACAATTTGCAGAATTTAATGGGAGCAATGCGATTGGGTGAAGCCATCGGAATTGATCCTCATGTGTTTTTTCAATCTGTTCAATCGTTTACAGGTGCGGGAAAACGACTTCAGAAAGTTGCAGAAAAAGGCTCTTTTGTTATGTTTAAAGATTTTGCACATTCGCCTTCTAAACTAAAAGCAACCACAAAAGCGGTAAAGGAGCAATTTAAGCAACGCCATGTTGTTGCGTGCATGGAACTGCATACGTTTTCTTCGTTGAAAAAAGAGTTTCTTCCGCATTACAAAGACGCAATGGCTATGGCAGATACTGCAATTGTTTATTTCAGCCCGGAAGTTGTAAAGCACAAAAAACTGGAACAAATTACCACAGAAATGGTAGTAGAAGGATTTGGTGGAAATGTAACCGTAATGACAGAAACTTCTGAAATATTACGTTTTATTTATTCAAAAGACTGGAATAATTCAGCACTTTTGATGATGTCTTCCGGAAATTTTGATGGAATAGATTACGAAAAGTTAGGAAACGACTTACGCGTTAAGCTTTAATTCGTTTGAATAGAATCTTTCGGTATATAATTGTCACCAATATACTGTAAATAGTTGCTAAAATCAGCATGGAAAGAACAGATAATGTTGCTGTAAAGCCTGGTGATGCTCCTTTTCGATTGCTATCTTTTAATTTTGCTTCAATTGCTTCTTTCGTCATAACCTCCGCGTCCGGTTGTGTTGCTTTAAAAGCTTCCAATGCTTTAGGATCATTCACCATTTTCTCAATTGCGATTTCCTTTTTAGCAACTTGATTTGCGTAATAAGAAGGATTAATTTTTGCGTAATAAAGATAAATAAAGATACAAACGAGCAAAACGTATGGGAAACCTGCACTTAAGGCATTTTTAATATCGTGCATAGCACTGGTTTCCTCTGTATCTTTTCTTTTTTGTAAAAATAATCCAATTGAAATCGCAAGAAGCAATCCTAGAATATTCAATAAAACTGCTGGAGCAATCGTTTCCGGAAATAATCCCAAGTAAAAGAAGGATAATTTCAAGAGTATCCAACTTGCCGCTGCAATAATGCCTGTTTTTACAGTTGTTTTCATAATTCTAAAAAAAAAGTCCCGAAACGGAATTCCATTTCGGGACAAAAATATGTATAATATTGGGGATTAACTATTCATTGAAACAAGGAATTCCTCATTTGAAATAGTGTTCTCCATATGTGATTTTATAAATTCCATCGCTTCAATAGGATTCATGTCGGCAATAAATTTACGCAGCAACCAAATTCGTTGCAACACATCTTTACCAACTAATAAATCTTCACGACGGGTTCCAGATGCAGTAATATCGATTGCAGGATAAATTCTACGGTTCGATATTTTACGATCTAACTGTAATTCCATGTTACCCGTTCCTTTGAATTCTTCGAAAATTACTTCGTCCATTTTAGATCCAGTTTCTGTCAATGCTGTTGCAATAATAGAAAGTGAGCCGCCATTTTCAATTTTTCGTGCTGAACCGAAGAAACGTTTTGGTTTGTGCAGCGCATTTGCATCTACACCGCCAGAAAGCACTTTTCCGGAAGCTGGAGAAACAGTATTGTAGGCGCGAGCCAAACGCGTAATTGAATCTAAAAGTATACAGACGTCGTGTCCGCATTCTACCATTCTTTTTGCCTTTTCCAATACCATATTTGCCACTTTTACGTGACGATCAGCTGGTTCATCAAAAGTGGAGGCAACAACTTCCGCGCGCACACTCCTTGCCATATCTGTAACTTCCTCCGGACGTTCATCAATTAATAGAACAATGAGATATGTTTCTGGATGGTTTGCCGCAATTGCATTAGCAACATCTTTCAAAAGCATGGTTTTACCCGTTTTTGGCTGTGCAACGATCATTCCACGCTGGCCTTTTCCAATTGGTGCAAATAAATCCATTACACGAGTCGACAAAGATTCATTTTTGTGTCCCGTTAATTTGAATTTTTCGTCTGGAAAAAGTGGTGTTAAATATTGAAAAGGAACACGATCTCTAATATAAGAAGGATGGCGACCATTAATGGATTCAACTTTTACAAGTGGGAAGAATTTTTCTCCTTCTCGTGGTGGACGAATTGTGCCTTTTACAGTATCTCCCGTTTTTAGTCCAAATAATTTGATCTGACTTTGAGAAACGTAAATATCATCTGGTGATGGTAAATAATTATAGTCTGAAGAACGCAAAAATCCATAACCATCTTGGATAACTTCCAAAACTCCCTCTGCTGAAACAATACCGACTAAATCGTACGCATCATCAAATTTTTCTTCCAAAGCTTTCTCTTGTTGCGGGCGTCGATTTGGATTTTGATTTGGATTTTGATTTGGATTATTCTGATTCGCATTGCTATTTGGCGTACGATTCGGATTTTGATTTGGATTATTCTGATTCGCATGCACATTTGGAGTGCGCTGTGGTCTTTCAAATCGATCTTTTCGCTCGGCAGAATCAGTTTCTTTTTCTGAAATTCCATCTGATCCATCTGCAATTTTTTCCGGAGCTGGTTTTTTAATAATATCCAATAAGTTGCGTCCTTGTTTTTGTGGAATATTTTTTTGAGGCTTTTCACTTGTGAAGGGCGCTGCTTTCTTTGTTTCATTTTGAACTTCTTCCACTGCAGCCACTGTTTCCAAAATTATTTCTTGCTGAATTATAGGATCCATTTTTTCCGCAACGGCTTGAACTGTTTCAGTTGGATTGTTTTGTTCCTGAACTACTTCTTGAGCAGCAAATAAACTTCCTTGTTTTTTAACAATTTCAGCTCCCTCTACGCGTGTTCTTTTTCGTTTAGGTCGCTCCTCTATTTTATCTGTTATAATAGCTTCCGTTTTTGTAACCTTTTCTGAGCTTTCAGATGAATCTTGCGTTGTTAAAAGTGAAATTAATCCTGCTTTTTTTAAAGATTCAACATCAGAAATACCTTTGGTTTTAGCAAGATCGCGCAATTCAGAAAGTTTTTTACTTTCTAATTCTTTTTTATCCATAAAATACGTAAAATGTGCAATGATTTTTTTTGGAATGTATCAAATTGTTTGGATCGTGGTAGGAACTCGTTTAAATTCCTTTTTGGTGGAGCAATATTACAAATAAAGTTACAATAAACAATATTTTCTGAAGAAAAAAAAGATTTTTTTATTGGTGAATGGAATATACGAAAGTCGGCATGAGAGTCATAGTTTCGAATAAAAATTAATTATTATATTCACCGCATGAAAATATTCAAATCATTATATACAGTTTTTTGGTACGTTGTGGCATTCATGCACATCGGATTAGTCTTTTTTATAGAAAGCAATTTGCCTGGATTCGATTCTACAGCATTCAAAATCATACGGTAT
>CANJSS010000079.1 GCA_947476955.1 Flavobacteriales bacterium | reverse complement strand
TACGTTTTTAGTAGACAAAACTAATTTTTCAATCGAGATAGCCTACGACAATGGAAAAGCCAAAATGGTAGGTTTCGATGGCGAGGATTATCCGCGTACTCCGAAAATTGAAAATGGTAATACGCTAAAAATTTCAGGTGAAATTATATCAAAAGCGATAAATAAAACACTTTTCGCAACGGGAAATGATGATTTACGTCCTGTAATGAGTGGTGTTTTTTGTCAGTTTAGTCCAGAAGAAATCATTTTTGTAGCAACAGACGCACACAAATTGGTACGCTATAAACGCACCGATTCCCAAGCATCAGGAAGCTCCTCTTTTATCCTTCCAAAGAAACCCTTGAATTTGTTAAAATCTAATTTAAGCGGTTCAGAAGAAGTTCAATTGGAATACAACGAATCAAATGCTGTTTTTACATTCAACGATATTGTTTTGATTTGCAGATTAATAGATGGGAAATACCCAAACTACGAGGCTGTAATTCCTAAAGAAAACCCGAATGTTCTTACCATTGATAGAGCACAATTTTTAAGTTCCATTCGCCGCGTTTCCATTTTCGCAAACAAAACAACTCACCAAATTAAATTGAAACTAGCTGGTTCGGAATTGGCGCTTTCTGCTGAAGACATAGACTTTTCAAACGAATCAAACGAACGACTTACGTGTAACTATAATGGTGATGACATGGAAATTGGATTCAATTCTCGTTTCCTTATGGAAATGCTTAACAACATTGAGGCAGCGGAAGTTCGACTAGAAATGAGCGAACCATCCAAAGCAGGATTACTTATGCCAGCCTTGAAAGAAAATGAAAATGAAGATATTTTGATGTTGGTAATGCCCGTTATGTTGAACCGATAATTAATTTATTCCCACTTGAAAGCCTACTTAAAAAGTAGGCTTTTTTTATGTAAAATAGTTTTCAACTTTCTGTTTAATTCGTTATATTTGAAATATGCCGAATACCTTCCATATTCTGATCCTTTCTCTTCCGCGGTACTTGGCGCTGCTTGCTTTAGTGCTAGTTACTTCTTGCGGATTGAAGTATGTTCCATTGGAATCACCTCAATCTTTTGAACAAAGGCGACACGATGCAGTTGAAAAATATGTAACAAGCCAGTTGGCTGCTGAAAATTTACCGTATTCATCCATCGCATTTGGAGAATCGCAGGTTATAAAACCAATAAGCTATAAATTATTGGATTCGCTTTACCTCCTAAAATACAACTTAGAAAACCAAGGTCGGTTCGATAAAGTGTTAGAACAGAAAATTGAAAATTACCGCATTATTGCCCTGAATGATACGAACCAGGTGCTATATATAGAGAACCATATTTTCACTCTTGGAAAAGGCGATACACTTGAATTTTATTCTGCTCTTTTTCAAATGGAAAAAGATCTTGAAATAGACGATATAATCCTTCAAGAAAGCGTTTTTCTTCCCGCAAAGTATAAAAAAGGCTATTTAACTTATCTATTTGAAAATGCTTTTATTCTTCCTGATTATGCGCCAACGCAAGAAGAAATTAATTTTTATTCCTACTACAAGAATGCACTTTATTCCCTTTCAAAAGCTGAAAAAGATCCTTTTATTTTGCACACCCTGAAACTAATGGAATTAGCTGCTAGGATTAAATCTACAACTACTTCTGAACTCTTGAAAGCGCAAACCACCGATTTATTTCACGGAAAAAGTTACGCGGTAAAAAACGAAATATTTTCTTCAATATTAGAAAATACAGCGGTAAATTCCCAAAATCAGCAAACTATAACAAGTTATACTTTCACATATTCGTATAAAAAAAATGGAACAAATTCACTGCCTGAAACCATTAACTATTCTATGGAATACGATTCCTACTTGCGCTTAAAGAAAGCGATTAAATTATAATACAAACTATTTCATTTTAAACGTTTTTATTCAGCAGTTGCTGCTAGAATTAAATTTTTCGAACAGAAAGCTACCTAAATTGGTAATTTAGTTTCACTTCTTCAGAACATTTATTAAATTCACGCATATTTTTAGACTATGAATATAAAAGCATTTTTCAAGAAGAATTGGTTGCATTTTGCAGTGATTGCACTTTTGGTACTTACAGCAGTTATTTATTTCCAACCACAATTACAAGGTTATGGAATTAAGCAACACGATGTTGAACAATTTAAAGGAATGTCGCACGAGACAAATCGCTACCGGGAAAACACAGGGCAAGAACCATTATGGACGAATGCACTTTTTGGAGGAATGCCTACCATGCAGATTTCAATGGAATATTCTGGGAATTTTATAAAAACAATCTATAACCAATATTATAAAATATTTCCGGGTCCAATTGGCTACTTATTACTGCATTTAATTGGATTTTACTTGCTTTCACTGTTTTTAAAAATAAATCCATTGATCGGATTATTTGGTGCAATTGCCTTTAGTTTTGCAAGTTATGAAATTGTAATTCTCCAAGCCGGACACATTACTAAATCACTTGCAACTGCTTTTATGGCTCCTGCATTGGGCGCTTTTATTTACGCCTATCGTTCCAATTGGAAATGGGGAATTGCTTTGTTGGCCGTTTTCATGACATTAGAATTAGCTGTTAATCATGTACAGGTTACGTATTATTTTCTATTCGTTTTGTTGTTCGTTGGAATTTACTTTTTGTTCAATGCGATTAAGGAAAAACAATTGAAATCCTTTTTTCTGACAACTGCAGGTGTTATTGGAGCCTTTATTCTTGCCTTTGCAATCAATATTGGCAACATTGCATTAACATCCGATTATGCTAAAAACACTATACGAGGTGGAAATGATGTTACAATAAATACCGATGGAACCCCTGCGCAAAACCAATCGGAAGGTTTGGATAAAGATTATATTACCAATTGGTCATATGGCATTGGTGAAACATTCACACTTATTTCCCCAAATGTTAAAGGTGGCGGATCTTTCGCAATTGGAGGAAGTCAATTTCAGGATATTTTAGATAATTCCGATTTTAGCTCCGCTGAAAAAAATGAACTGCAAAACTATCCAGCTTATTGGGGAGAGCAACCAATGACATCAGGCCCTGTATACATCGGTGCGGTTGCATTTTTACTGGCATTTCTAGGATTAATTTTTGTGAAATCTAAAATAAAATGGGCGCTATTTGCAGCTACTGTTTTGGCAATTACACTTTCCTGGGGGAAAAATTTTATGGGTTTAACAGACTTCTTTATCGACTATGTTCCCGGCTACAATAAGTTTAGAACAGTTACCATTATATTAGTGTTGGTGGAATTATGTATTCCTTTATTGGGAATGTTATTCCTAGATCTTTTGATGAAGGAAAGAGAACAACTTAAAACAAAGAAAAAATTGGTATTGATTTCAATTGGAGGTTTCCTATTTGTCTTGTTTTTAATTAAAATCATTGGCTTAGGAGATACGTATTCATCTGAAGGCGACAAGAAGCAACTTGCAGGAATCGAAACGAATATCCGCAAGCAAATCACAGGAATGGATCCTCAAGCGCTTCTTACACAGTACAACTTGGATGTGAATAATCCTGCTCAGTTGGATGAGTTTATTGCCCAACAAGCTGAACCTTACTACAAAAACTTTGACAAGTTAAAGATTCTTCGTTCAGATATTTTTAATGCAAGTATGACAAGAACTATTTTGTTTGTGCTATTTGGCGGTGCATTTCTAATGTTATTTTTCTACACTTCTATCTCTGGAAGTATTCTTGTGTTAGGGATTGTATTGCTTACAATGATGGATTCTATCCCGGTTGCTTATGCATATTTGGGAGGGCAAGATGAAGGAAATAAATTAAAATATTGGGAAGATGCTGGAATTTCTAACTATCCAGTAGCTGCTAACTCTGCTGATGAACAAATATTAGAAAATGAAATTTCTCTAGCACCTAATTTAAAAGCAATTATCGATAAAGCAGAAGCTGAAGGAACGAAAAAAGCTATGGAACTTGAATATTCCGGCACTTCAAAAAGAAATTTAATCGAATCCTACCGCTTTTCTGCACTGAATTTCAATACAAACTATAGAGTTGCAGAAATGAATAACTTGTGGAGTTCCACAAGAGCTTCTTATTTCCATAAGTCGATTGGTGGCTACCACGGAGCGAAGCTTAGAAATATCAACAACCTGTTTGATTTCCATTTATCTAAAATGAATAACAAAGTGTACGACATGCTGAATGTTAAATACTTTATCCAAAGCGATGAAAAAGGCGATGTTGCAAGTCCAAATCCTACAGCGCTGGGGAACGCATGGTTGGTAAAAACCATCGAAACGTATACAACACCAAACGACGAAATTCGAGCTTTAGGAAATCAGTTTGCAATCGAAAACAAAGGAACTGGAACGTTTTTAGTCAATTATGCGCCACAGCAAAAAGCAACGATTTATGGCGGTGAAAAAATCCAATATGTTTTATCCGGAAAAGATACGCTGAATATTCCTTTGAGTAATGGACTTACAGAAGGTGTTGAAGCTCTGTTTGTAATGGACGTAAATGGAAAAACGAATTTGGTTCCAGCTGCCACAATGCAAATGGATACAGCAAAATCATTTACATCACTTGTTTCGATGAAAGTGATCAATGAATTCAAACCTGCAGAGGAGGCGGTTCTATTGGATTCCGAAGCGAAGAAACTGGGAGCTAATAAATATTCCGGAGAAGGTTCTATTTCACTGAAATCGTACGCTCCAAACAAAATAACGTATGCTGCAGATTTAAAAGGCAAGCAATTGGCTGTTTTTTCGGAAATATATTATGCTGATGGCTGGAAAGCATTTGTGGATGGAAAAGAAGTGCCAATCTTGAAAGTGGATTACCTTTTGAGAGGTTTGGAATTATCTCCTGGCAAACATTCGATTGAGTTTATTTTTGATTTACCAAAGTTCCATAAAGCAAATACTATTGCTGGAATTGGTTCCTTCCTATTATTGGGTGGCATTGTTCTACTAATATTCTTTGACTGGAAGACGAAAAAAAACGCAAATAAAGCTTAAAAAGAAAAATCTTTAAAATAGAATAGAGCGAATGTTTCACAAGAGATATTCGCTCTTTTTAGTTTAAAAGGCGCTCAATTTCTATGTGCAAACGTTTCATGTTTTCTTCCGCATTTAGAATTTTTGCTGCTTTATCGGAATTTAACTTGAATGCTTCGATACTTTCTTTTGTCATTTTATTCAGCGCAGTTGCCATTGTTTCCACCTTAAAATCCTCTGCTACAATTCCTAATTGATTTGCTTGCACAATCTTAGCCATTTCTGGCGATGGGCCAATTGCAATTGCTAATCTGGCTTGAATGAATTCAAATAATTTATTTGGCAAGGCAAAATGGTTGTTTAAATTAGTCGGTTCCAAAATATAAATTCCCATGTCATAATGAGAAATAAAGGGTACAATTTCATCTGAAGAAACAGGTGGAATCAAGCGTACATTTTTTTTCGTTCCAATTAATTGTTCTAATTCTTTTTTGTATTCTTGCTTTCTAAAGACTAGCATCAAATCCAATTCAAAGCGCTCATCCACAAAATCCATCATTTCAATCATATTTTCGATTTTTCTTTGTGGAAGAGCCAAACCGTGATGTATCATGTTGATTTTTGAACCAATTTTCATCAAATTCGTCTTTTCAAAATAATCTGCTGCATTGGTTAAGACCATTGGGTTTAAACCAAATTCAGAATTGTATTTTTTAGCGATTCCATCACAAACCGTCAGCATGAAATCTGCTTTTTGAGCATATTTTCGGATGAGATTGGTTTTGTATTTTTTGAAAAGTACGCGCCAACGTAAACTGTCATTATTTTCTTCTGGAGAATATTCGTGGGCATCAAAAATAACTTTCGCGGTTCCCTTAATTTTTAATGCAACAGGCAATGCATCAGAGTCGTTTGCTAGAATGAAATCAAATTGTTTTCCTGTTATTTTCTCTAGTGTCAATTTAATTTCTTCTAAATTCCAATAATACGATTCAAACATTCCTAACAGCAGTTTTGGTAAGGGAATAATGAAATTCATTTTATTGAATGGGGTGAAAACGTCAATATGCTGTACATTTTCAATTTCAGAATCAGCTAATCCAACGGTTGTAATGTCATAAAAATCTTTGAAATAATGAATTTGTCGTTTTACACGGGGATCACTTTTGAGGTTTGAAAAGGAAATGATTAGTAATTTGCGCTTTGACATATTCAATTGACTTTACTGAAGCTCTTTTTCAATTTTAGAAAATATGCCTCGAAATAATGGTAACTTAAATAACTGATGGTAATTGTAAAAAACAAAGACAAAGGAATTAAAAACCAAATGTTTACAGTGTCTTTAAGAATTAGAAGTGCAATATTAATTCCAATCATGTGGGTTAAATAAAGACCATAACTGATTTTCCCAAGCCAAGTCAGTAATTTGAATTTTCCCATTTTAAAAAACGAATTGGTTGAAAAATTCTGCTCAGTGATTACGAATGAAAAAAACAACGCAGGAACAACGTGAAAAGTGTATGGGTAAAAATCAAAATGTCCTAAAATTTTATGTTGAAGAAAAATGAATACTACGCTAAAAATGTATATCGTTAACGTCACGTATTTATTGAAATACGATAGAAATCGCACCATATTCCTTTGATGATTAAAAGCCCAATTTGCAAGTAATCCGCCTATGGCTAAGTATTTAAAACAGCTAAAGAGGTGATAATCGCCTGCTTCCATTTTACTCCCAGAAAAAACGAAAAACACCTCTGAACCAACAATTAATAGTAGAGTCAATCCAACGAATGATTTGGTTTTTTGCATCACCCAAAATAGCACTGGCCACACGATGTAGAATTGTTCCTCAACGCAAACACTCCATTGTACACCGAGTGTATTTAAAGTTGGAAAACCATTGTAAATATGGTCGAAATTTGCTAGAAACAAGGAATATAATAGTGGTGAAGCATTTTCTGCTCCAACATCTTTAAAAAGCGGCAGAATTACAAAACCAATTAAAAATGTTAAATAATAAAGTGGCCAGATTCTTAAAATACGTCTTAAATAAAAACTTCCAATCTGAATCTTACCATATGATTTATTCTCTGTAAATAGCAAATACGTAATTAGAAACCCGCTCAAAATAAAGAAAAATATAACACCAAGTCTTCCACCTACACCTCCAAATGACAGCACTGCTTTTAGCGCATATGCAAATTTTTCATTGTCATTAATTTGATAAGATAAGTGTGCGAAAATAACAGCAAAAGCAGCTATAGTTCGCCATCCATCAAGGTTTTCAAAATAAAGATTTTTCTTAGGACTTTCCATTAACTATTTTGTTTCATCCAATGATTCAATGTGGCGATTCTCCAAACTAATGTTGCTAATTTATTGTTTCCTGCTTTAAATTCGTCAATTATTTTTTTTGTTTTCGTTTTGTCTAAAAATGACAATTGAGCATAATCGATTTCTAACAAGTGGGACAAAGAACCTCTTAACCATAAAATTTCACCTGGAGTAACAAATCCCTTTTTGTCTGTTCGCCATTGAATTTCTTTTGGCAAAACTCCTTCCATTGATTGACGAAGTGCGAATTTGGTCCAGCCATTGTTAATTTTCAAATTATCTGGAAATTGAAACAACAATTCAACTAATCGATGATCTAAAAATGGAACTCGACTCTCGATTGAATGCGCCATAGAATTGCGATCTTCATAATGCAACAAGGTTGGCAACGACGAGTAATTCATTAAAGCAAAGTGAAAATCATTTAATTTACCCGATGCGTAATTTTCAAATTTATTCCAATCATTTTGTTGATTTCCAAGAAAAGGAAGATAGTTTTTGTATTCAAACTTGTAAATCGCATCTTCGCTCATGAAAGAACTTAGTGTTGATTTCAGCAATACATTTGTAAGTTTTGAATTACTAGCTTCATGAATTTTTTTAAACGAATGGATACCTTTTGAAAGTTTGCCGAATTGAAAATGTTTCATCCATTCCGCATAAAGTCTATAATAAGAATGCATGTAACCTCCCATATAATCATCGGCGCCTTGTCCACTTAAAATTACTTTTATCCCTTTTTCTTTCGCTAATTTCATTACATAATATTGCGAAATAGGTGAAGAACCAGAAAGAGGAAAATCCATTGTGTGTGCAATCGAATCAAAGTCATTTGCAATTTCTTGTTCATTCGGAGAATAATAATTCAACTGAAACTGTTGAGGATATTTATTTTCGATGGTTCGAATAAATGGTCGTTCGTCAAAACCTTTGGTAGAATCGTAATAAATGGAAAACGTCTCTAAATTTTTTGAAAGATTATTCTTTAGCAAAGAAGATACAATACTAGAACTGTCTATTCCACCACTTAAAGTTGCGCCAATTGGAACATCACTCCTAACGTGTAATTGTAAAGAATTTTCAAAGAGTTCTTTGAATTGTTGTACCGCTTCATTTGCGTCAATTGCCTTTTGTTCGGATGGATACGACCAATATTTTGAAATGGTAAGCTTATTGTCTTTAAAGTTCAAATTATGGCCTGGCTCAAGAGATTCAATGGTTGAAAAATAGGTTTCATTTTTATAACCTATCCAACCCAATTGTAAACCACGATTAACTTGCGATAAATTTAAATTTGAGCTGAAAAATGGAGTTGTTCTTAATGATTTTATTTCAGATGAAAAGTACAAGTTATTTTCATGATGTAAGTAATAAAACGGCTTGATTCCAAATCTATCTCGTGAACAAAATAAGCTTTTGTCTTCATTATTGTAAATTGAAAATGCCCACATTCCGATGAATTTTTCTACGCATTTTTCGCCATAAAAGTCATAGCTTTTTAAAATTACCTCGGTGTCAGAAGCTGTAGAAAAAACAATTCCCTTTTCTTTTAATGTTTGTCTTATTTCTTTGTAATTGTATATTTCCCCATTGAAAACAATCCAATATTTACCAAAGTTCATTGGCTGGTTTGCTTCCGGATTTAAATCAATAATGCTTAAACGATTATGGCCAAAATATACTGGATGTAGGTTTTCAAAACCACTGTAATCTGGGCCTCTATGATTGGTAGACGCAACCATTTTACGTATCAAGTTGTTGTTAGCATCTTGATGTTGATTGGAAGTGATAAAACCGTGAATTCCACACATAAATCAGCAAATTCTAGTGTCAAGATTAAAAATCGACAAGTGAAAAATTGGAGCAAACAAATATACGTATTGTTTCATTTTAGCCTTTATTTATTAAATCGATTAATTCCTGAGCGGCTGCCTTTCGGGTATATTTTGCTAATAAATCAGACAATTCAAAATGAGAACGATCGCTGGAAATCCTATCGGAAATTAGTTGAATCAATTCCTCTGTAGCGTTGTATTCTATCATTTTTGCAGAAGGAAATGATGCGAGAATTTTGGCGCCATCACTGTTTTTATTGCCAATTGTAATATTATAGTTTCCTGAAGCAAGATATTCCATCATTTTTCCTGAAATCATATATTCCGCATTGGGAAGAATTGGATGGCAATTCAATAAAACATCCGCAATATACATTTCATTTATGGCATTTTGATGTGACAGAAGTCCTTTGTAATCGACGGTTAAATTTTCGATTGCTGCTAATTTATCCACAATAAATTGGTCAACTTTTCCAGCTAAAAGAAATCGAATTTTAATTTTCCTGTTTCCGCAAAGTTCTTGCAAAGCTGCAATAATTTCTTGGTGCGCCTGCTGCATTGACCAATTCCCAATGTGCGCAATCGTGAAAAGTAGAGGCCGATTATCGGTGCATTTCGCAAACATATCCGCATCAAAACCGTTATAAATAACGTGCACTTTTGATTGGTTTTTATCTAATTTATACTGTAAAATTTCTTTTAAGGAAGGTCCAACGGTTAAAATTTTATCTGCTTTCTCTAAAACTAATCTCTCCAGTTCACTATCCTTTTTTTTAGCAAACTCAAAACGCTTGAATAAATTATTGTAGTATAATTCTCCCCAAGGATCTCTGAAATCCGCTAACCAATTGATGTGGAATTTGTTCTTTAGCGCTAAACCTATTAAATGAGTAGAATGCGGCGGTCCAGTTGTAATAATTTGGTCAAATTTTTGATTTTCAACTAAGTAAATTGCTTTTTTTATTGCCAATTTGTTCCACGTTACTCTTGCATCTGGTATAAAAAAATTAGCCCGTATAAATCCAGCGATATGATCTAATACACTTTTTCTTTTTGACCCAAAATTACCCGATGGAATTTGATTTTTTAACTTTCCTTTTTTAAAAGATGCGTACAATTTAATTGGATTCAACCTACTTTTTGTGTGCACAACCGTAATTCCTTTGGTTTTCTCCAATAAAGAATAATCCAACGATGGAAACGCTGCAGACGCTGGGTCAACGGTGAGAACGGTAACATCAAAACCTTGCGTTTGCAAATAATGACAAAAGTAAAGCCACCTTTGAACACCACTTCCACCGCTTGGCGGCCAATAATAGCTAACAACAAGGATTTTTTTCATTTTAACAGTCAAAGATTAAAAATACAAAAATTTACTGAAATGGAGGCGTTAGTTGCAGGATTGGCGGGATTTTTTTGAGGATGTTTAAAGTAATGCGTAAATAATTGTAATTTCACCGAATTCAAAACAAGAATGGGTATAGTTCAAAAAGATGCATTTCGTACCATGCTAATTTCCTATGTTGGAATAGTATTGGGTTATTTAAACAAGGGATTGTTGTTTCTTTTGATCCTTACGACAGAGCAAATCGGACTCATTAACCTGATCATTTCCGTAGGAATTTTATTTGCACAATTTGCCAACTTAGGAACGATTTATACTACCTGGAAATTTCTGCCATTTTTTAAAAATAAGGAAAAAAAACACCATGGGTTTCTACCATTAATCTTATTGATTGTTTTGGTTGGAATTGTTATATGCACAGTTGCTACGTTTGTCTTTCGTTCTCAAATTGAAGCCGTTTACGCAGAAAGATCCGCACTTTTTAATTCCTATTATCTCTGGATTTTACCAATTGGAATATCTTACGTTCTCTTCGTTGTTTTAGATATTTATTTGCGGAGTTTTTACAAAAATATTATTGCAGTATTTGCACTTGAAATTATCCTCCGGCTCGCACTAACTATTCTGCTTGGGTTACTCTGGTTCAACGTTATTTCATTTGGAAATTTCGTAATTCTTCACAGTTTGGTTTACATGTTACCAACCCTAATTTTACTGATATATTTATATAGTTTAAACGAACTTAACCTAAGACTTTCGACTATCAAAATTTCGAAAAAATTCCGTTCTATATTAATTCAATTTTCTGCTATAAATTATATTAACACACTTGGTAGCGTTCTGGTGAGCTCCCTCGATGTAATGATGATTGCACAAATGATTGGACTAAAGGCTACCGGCGTTTACACAACCGTTGTTTTTTTTACAAGCGCTTTGCTCGTTCCCTATAAATCTATTATCCGTGTGAGCTCTCCGCTCGTTGCCGACCATTGGAAACAGCGGGAATTTGGAAAAATGCAGGAACTTTATAAAAAAGTAAGTTCAATTGCAATTGTTCTAGGGTTTGGTTCTTTTCTATTGATTTGGAACAATATTGAATTTCTTTTTTCCTTTTTAAAACCGGAATTTCAAGAAGGAATTTGGGTGTTTTTCTTTTTAATGATCGGGAAATTGGTAGATATGTATTTCGGTTTGAATGGCTCTATCTTTAGCACTTCTAAGAAGTATAAATACGATGTTTACTTCACCCTATTTTTAATTCTAGCCGTATTTGTCTTAAATCTTGTAATGATTCCAATTTGGGGAATCGCTGGCGCGGCAATTTCAACTTCCATTGCGCTTATCTTTTACAATGTTGGACGGCTTTTATTTGTATGGATTATTTTCAAAATTCACCCGTTTCAAAAAAATCAGTTCATCATTATACTATTGGGCGTTTTCACAACACTTGTCGGTTTTTTTACAAAGAATCTTTTATCCAACGATTGGCTGCAATTTCTACTAGAATGTTTCCTTGTATTTGTGCTGTTTCTATTGCCGATTTACCTGTTTTCACTAGAACCAGAACTTAAAAACTACGTTCAGAAAGGCAGTGATTTTCTTTTGAAAAAAGTAAAAAGTTCAACAAAGAAATAAACACAAATTAAACCTCTATTTAAGTTAAATTCCTAAAAAACGAATAGTATTTAATTACAAAGCGTCTTCACTTGTTCGATTGCTTTCTCCAAACCTGCTGGATTTTTCCCGCCCGCAGTTGCGAAAAATGGCTGACCGCCACCGCCACCGCCGATGTGTTTAGAAACTTCCCGAATGATATTTCCAGCGTTAATTCCTTTACTAGCGATTACGGCATCTGAAGCAATAATACTTATCGTACATTTATCTCCTTCGTTGCCACCAAGAACACCAAAAAAGTCATGAACTTCGCCCTTCAATTGAAAGAGAATATCTTTAATCGATCCGCCATCCAACGCAACAATTTCACCTAAGAAATTAATTCCTCCGATAGAAACAATTTTATTTTTTAATTCTGCCTTGGCACCAATAGCTCGTTCTTTTTGCAACTGCTCGATTTCTTTCGTTAATTGGTTATTTCGAATTATAATGTCATTAACCGCCTTGACAGCATCTTTCGGGTTTTTTAATAGCTGCGAAATCGTATCTAAGGTTTCTGCCTTCTCTTTAAAATAGTGTTCAGCAGCAGACGAAGTAATTGCTTCAATTCTTCTAATTCCAGCAGCAACAGCCGTTTCCATTGTAATTTTAAACAAACCAATTTTCCCAGTCGAAGCAACATGCGTTCCACCGCATAATTCAACAGAATCACCAAATTTTATGACGCGCACGCTATCACCATATTTCTCACCAAAAAGCGCCATTGCTCCCAATTCTTTCGCTGCTTCAATCGGAACATTTCTGCGTTCGTCCAAGTCAATATTTTGATGAATTGCCGCCGTAACCATTGCTTCAACTTCCGCTAATTGTTCCTCTGTAACTTTTGAGAAATGCGAGAAATCGAAACGCAAATATTCTGGATTAACCAAGGAT
>CANJSS010000078.1 GCA_947476955.1 Flavobacteriales bacterium | reverse complement strand
TTAAAACCAATTCAACCAGAAATAGAACCGGAGCATTGGCAAGAGGAACCAACAGAGCCAAACAGAAATATTCCAGAACGGGAATCAGAACCTTTTGAACCACCGACAATTCCAGGACAATTTATACCTGAATTTAAAGATTGTTGAAGCGCGAAAAACGGTAAAAAAAATCGACCCTTAAAAGATCGATTTTTTTTTAAAATCCGTTTTTTTATTTATTGCTTAATTAAATCTTTCGTGTAAACCTGATCTTTAGTGACAATCTTAACGATATATTTTCCGGTTGGCAAATGACTCAAATCAACATAAGCATCTGCAAAGGTTGCTGTTGCGTTCATTTTTTCTGAATGTATCGGTCGGCCCATCAAATCATAGATTACTAGACTTGCTTCATTATTTACAGCACCTTCCAACTCAATCATGCACAAACCATTCGTTGGATTTGGAAAAACTCGTACTTCATGCGCAAGTTCTAATTCATCCGTTCCTAATCCAAAACCAACGGAGAAATTAAATCGGTGGTAATTACCAAAATCATTCGGAAAAAACTCAATGTAGCTTCCTCCAACTCTTCGCATTCTGAATTGACCGGAAGTTTCTCCTTCCACTTGGCTTGAATACCAGAAACCAATTCCATCGCTATCTGAATCTTCCAAGATTACACTGTAGCAACCAGGAGCCAAATCAAAAGTATCTTTGTACTGCGTTGTGTTTGTCATATTTGATCGTTCAAACAAAACGGTTCCACTTGCATCTTCTAATCTATACGTGTTTTCGCTTGCCTTGTTATTCGTTGTAAACCAAACAAAGAAAGGTCCGTCAACGCTCTCAGTTGCGTCAAACTTGGTGCGCATTACGTTATTGTTAGGATATTCGTCCAAATCTGGATAACCACCTACTGCATACACTTGCGCATGGAATGTTTGTGCTCCTTCATAATCTCTCCACCAACCTAAGTCTGTAACTGGAATTTCAACAATTTCTTTTTCAAGAAAACCTAAATTTCCGGTCCACTCGTATTCCAACCAATCGCCATAACTGATCCAGCATCGAATTTTACAACTTGTAAGCGCTTGAGATCCTGTATTTTGTAGAATAACACGTGGATTTGAACAAGAAGGATTCCATTTTCCGTAATATTCCCAGTTATTCGGGTTCAATATATCAATTACTGCAGCATCATTTTGGAAATTTGGTGCAGAATAGGAAATTAAATCCATCGCAACGATATAGTTTCCATTTCCTTGTCCAGGGTCACTTGCAGGAACATCCGTGATGTTGTAATCAATCAGAACAGTATCTCCAGCGCTTACGAACGGCGTCATTTCATGATCGTATTCACGAACCATATCACCTGGACACCATCCTTCTCTTGCGTATGGCCATGTTCCGCCTTGAGAGATATTTGGATTATCGCCACACGCCGTTTCTTCCCAGATATTCCAGTTAAAACGAGGGATGCTATTGATGGAAAGACTATGGTCCTTAGGCGCCCATTCGCAACAAGCACCATCTCCAACTTGTCCGTGGCCAGAGAAACGCGTTTTAATTTTAAACATTTCCGATGAATCAGATAAAATAACCGGAACTTCCGTTAAGACTGTATTGTTGTCCATTGAAGCATATTGGTAACTTCTGAAATCGCTCCAGATTGGTTCTCTCTTTTGAACGTCTCTTGGAGGAATTCCTTCGATAAATGCAAAACGAAGATCAATAAGTTCCTGTGTATTGTGTGCCGCTAAATCAACTGTATTTTTTAAATACTGCTGGTAATCCGTTACATCGTAAATCCATGAAAAACCATTTGGACCTAGATCAAATTGAATACCATAAGGCGTTATGTAACGTGCGATTTCAACATCCTTAACAATCTCATAAGGCGGTTTAAAATACGTTATTGTTTCGTTGGTCATTAAATTGGAACCTGCAAATGGCGTTTGAGAAATCACCTGATTCGTAGCTCCGTAAACGGTTTCGTTTCCCGCTAAGATTACAACATCGCCAGACACAATGTCAAAATGATCTGGCAAAGCTTGTAATTCAAAAACAATTGTCGGTTCCTTCAATCGATTTTCTGTTTCGTCGGTAATTTGCGGCGCTCCGGTAACTGTTCCTTGACCCAAACCAATGGTTGGTATTTTGGATGGCAGCGCAACACCAGTATTTGGATATTCGTCGAATTTAAACATACCAAGCGCTGATGGCATCAATAAATTATCGTTTTGGGAAAGATCTTCCGCCCAAGTTTTATTGTCAAAATCATAGTAAACCAATAAATCTGTCCAGTTTGGATGCGCAGCAGTGGGTTTTTGTGTCATCCACGATTGAATAGTTGCAGCATCTAGTGCGATATCGTACACTTGGAAATCGTCAATTTTACCTTTCCAATTGTTCCCTAAATTCATGTTTGCACCTAAAACAAAACGGTGAATGTAACCGATTGGCAAGTTTTTATTTGTTCCGGAATGCCAAAGAACACCGTTTTTATATACAAACATTTCACCAGTTCCTTGTTTTTTAACAAATGCCCAATGGTTCCATTCGTTGTCAATTTCTGTGCTCGTCATTAGTTTTGAAATTCTATCGTAGCCACTTCCTTGCCCTGCATCGAAGTACATTGTATTATCGCTCCAAGGCATGTGAATATTCACAACTCTATTTCCGGCGATATCGTACGCCTCTAAAATCGAAGTATTTAGACCGGCCGAACCATTTCCTTTCGACCAAAACGTAATTGTCATTTCGCTGCCCATGTCAAAATCTGAAAGTTCCAATAATGAACTATTTGTTCCACTGAATTCTATACAGCCGTTCATGGAATTGTAAAACAATGCTTTTTGTTGCGTGTTTGGTTTACCATTAAACAAAAGAGAATTGGCTGCATCCTGGCTATTTTCGAAGTAAAACTCAATTACAATATTATCTGTTCCATTCCATACAAAGGGCTGGTAGAAAAGCAAATTATTTTGTCCGTTAACTAATTCGGAATGGCTTCCTCCAGACCAATGAGATGCGTTATACACCTCCGTAAAACCTGTTTTTTGGAAAGCCAACAATACGGCGTCGGTTGTTGCTTTCAAGGAAATTTTAGGGTATTTCAATTCGCCATTCAATTGAAAAGAATTCAAGTATAAGGACAATGATTGAATATTTCCGGCTGTAATTCCTGCTGCGCTTAGCTCAGACGCGGTTAGTAACATTTGGAATCTACCACCATTATTGGTAACATCAAACGGGAAAGCGGTTGTTCCAGCTGGCGCGTTTAAAACACTTGTTGTCAGCGTTGCACCAGATCTGTTGTTTTCCGGTCGCACATACGAATCGGAGAAAAGATACGGGTGTGGATTGGAACTAATCGTTGGAGGAGAAGCGAGATTCGCCAAGTAGCGATTTGCATCCACTTGCACAGAATCAAAAACTCCTGTGTGATCGAATACTCTTGTGTAAGTTAAATAATCCCATTCTCCACAATCGTATGAATCCCATGGAGTCAATGGACTACATTTCAATTTATAATACATCAGTACTTTCTCAAATCTCTTCGTATTCAATTCTTGTGGAAAATCGAAATTTGCTCTTCGTGTACTTATCGTATCAAAGGTAAATGTCTGCACCCATGTTGTATCTTGCGAAAAGGAAAAAGAACCAGCTAAAAGTGCTGTTAAAAAAAATATTTTTCTGAACATAGTTAATAGTTTAAGTTTCAAAACTAATGAAATTTATAGATTAAACGCACAAGAAACTAGCTATTATTTTTTCCTGCCAAATCCTTTTATTTCAGCTGATTTGCGCATAAAAAACAACTACTACCTGCTTAACGTTATGTATAAAACTACTACTTCATAAGTAATTCTATCTGAGACAAAATAACCAATTCAGATTTATTCATGCGATTCACTGCCACCGCGGATTTGATGCAGAGATCCATAATTAGCTGTTTTATTTCAGCCGAAAAAAGTTTTTTGTCGGCGATATATAGTTCAGAGAAAATTTGAAATGCTTTTTCTGATTTCATTTTTTCATGGAGCAAGAACTCCATTTTTTTTAGAATAATCTCAACGGATTTTGTTCCGGAAGGATCTTCCTGACGCGCCAGACTTTTTAAATTTTCACGAAGGTATAATTCAATAACTTGCTTTTCCTCCTCGAAAACACGCTTATCGGCGCTTGCAACGGCGTACAAAACATATCCGATTGCTTCTGCTACTTTATGCATGGTAAAAGGTTTTATTTTAGAAAGATAGGCAACAAATAGTAACTTTCCTCAAAAAGTTCGCTGTTTTTATAGATGAAATACAATTGCTCCCAGGAAGATTCCCGAAAGGTAGCGTTTGCTGCTTTTAAAATCTCTAACTCTTCTTTCAACCAAGGTTTTTGATTTAAAATTTCCAATGCTTTTTCTTCAAAAACATAGGGTGAAAAATATTCTTTTTGCTGCAGGTAACTATCAAAGAAATTCCAACGGAAATAGCTGTCTTCCGCTTTCGAAACCAATACCGAAAGCAAGAAATTTCGATGTTTCTGGTTCAATTTAATTATAACATCCCCTTTTTTGAAATGTGTTGCTTTTTTTTCGTAATCCGAACTGATTTCCGAATGGTAAAAATGACCTTCGTAGGGTTTTGTGGCACTTTTAAAGTTGCGCAGGCGCTCGCCAGAAATTTCAATAAGTGTATCGTTGCGCAAGTATTCCAATTCTACACCATTGTGTTGCAATCTTTCGATGAGTTGTTTGGACTGACCACCAACAATGATAAACTCTGGAATTTGGATAGAATCCTTTGCAACATACGTTTGAAAATACGGTATATATTTCTCAAATGGCTTGTCCTGGTGGTATTTCAAACGGGGCAAACCAGTTACCAAACTAAGCGGATGACTGTGTTCAAATCCTTTAAAATAAATAGAATCCTTTTTTTCTGTCATCTCATATTGAAAGGAGAAAACCGTTTGATTTTGGCGGAAATCTCTTGCGTTTTCGCGCGCAAGTTCAATTGTTTTTTTATTCTTTCCCATCCATACAACCAGCTCTGCAATCAAATCGTGGGTTGCTTTTACGCGCTGTGGAAATGGCTTCAGCATGTGCGTTTCAACCGTTATACTTACTGCATCAAATAAGGCTGCATAACCCATGGCGTAGCGAGGGAGATCATTGAAAGCATGTATTCCATCCTCCGGCGTTTCTTTGACCAGTTCGACATAAGGAAACAAATCTGTTCCTTTCGATTTCAGTTTTGCGGAAAGATTCGGGAGCATTTCATCATACGCAAGAGCGCGCATACTTGGAGCCATTCTTTCTTTGAGTGACGCAATATAAGTCAGCGTATACTGGTAATCCGCACCATTTGAAACATGCGTATCTACAAAAACATCGGGGTCCAAACCTTGGTAAATCTTCACAAAAGTGAAGGTGTTTTCCGCGTCCATTTTGATAAAATCCCGGTTTAAATCCAAATTTTGCGCATTTCCTCGAAATCCATATTCTATTGGTCCGTCCTGATTTGCCCGACTTTCGCCACCACGGTTGAACATCCCTCCTACGTTGTATGCTGGAATAATTGCAATTAGCGGCAAATCTTTTGTCTTTTTGCCATTCTTAATCCACATATCCAACCATATTAAACACGCATTAATTCCATCCGGTTCACCGGCATGTATCGCATTATTAATTAAAATAGTGGTTTGCTTTCTAGCCTTTTCAAATGTTTTCAGGGAATCTTGCGCGCCATTTACGATGCACACATAAATTGGTAAACCGTAATCTGAATTCCCCATCGCATAGAGCTCAATTTCAGTGTGCTGTAGATCCAACTTCTGAAAATAAGCGATTAATTCCCTATACGTTGGAGAAGTGTTTTCCGACCATTGGGCGTTGGAAAAAGGAATAAATAGAAATGCACACATGGCTAGGAAAACTTTTCTAAACATGTTGCTAAAATTTAAGTAAGAATGAACCATTCGACTAAAATAAGCAAATCTGTTTTATTTTGCTTGAACAGTTGTAATTTTCAAATATCTAGAACTTTGGCACATTCAATCCGCTAATTTCATAAATTTGCACCATGCGAATTGATATTCTTACTGTTCTCCCTCAATTACTGGAAAGCCCTTTTTCAGCCTCTATTATGCAACGTGCACAAGATAAAGGACATGTTGAAATTCTGGTGCACAACATCCGAGACTATGCTACAAATAAGCATAAAAACGTGGACGATTACCAATATGGCGGTGGCGCTGGAATGGTTATGTCGATTGAGCCAATCGCTGCATTAATTGAAAAATTGAAGGCAGAACGCAACTACGATGCAATCATTTACATGACACCAGATGGCGAATTATTTGAGCAAATGGCGTGCAACCAATTATCGCTTTTAGAAAACATTATGATTCTGTGTGGACACTACAAAGGCGTGGACGAGCGGATTAGAGAGAAATATATTACACAAGAAATCTCCATTGGTTCGTATGTCCTTTCCGGAGGAGAATTGGCAGCCGCAGTTGTTGTAGATGCTGTTGTTCGATTGATTCCGGGCGTATTAAACGATGAAACTTCCGCGCTAACCGATAGTTTTCAGGATGGCTTATTGTCTCCTCCCGTTTATACTCGACCACCAGAATTTAAAGGAATGAAAGTTCCTGAAGTTCTCTTATCGGGCGATTTTGCTAAAATTGAAGTTTGGCGAGAAGAACAAGCATTGAAAAGAACGCAAGAAAGACGACCGGATTTGTTGGATTAAGGTAGTTATTGCTGCGCTTTTTATCGAAATGAAAAACGTCTAGCCCAGGATTATTTATTTCAAATAAGAATCTACATTCTCGACAAATAGACTTAGTTTTGTATGCAGAATTAGAATATCGTTTAGCTGAATTTTTCATCCATGAATATAGAACAAACCATAGAAATACTAAAAAACGGCGGGACAATCCTTTATCCAACAGATACAATTTGGGGAATTGGTTGCGATGCAACAAATGAAGCGGCTTGCCAAAAGATATTGGATCTAAAGAATCGGCCAACCGACAAGAGTTTTATCGTATTGATGGATAGTATTGCTATGCTAGAAAAATACGTGCCTGAATTTAACGAAATCTGTTATGAACTGCTTGAAATCGCTGAGAATCCACTAACTTTAATCTACCCATCTGCCAAAGGTTTAGCGCCATCCGTTTTAGCGAAAGACGGGTCGGTTGGTATTCGAATCACAAAAGATCCAACTTGTTTAAAGTTAATCCGTTCACTAAAAAAACCGATTGTGAGCACTTCCGCAAACCTATCCGGAACTCCGAGTCCAACAGCTTTCGATGCAATCGATACTAAAATTAAAAAAGGAGTGAATGCAGTGTTAGAACTTCGTTTAGAGGAAAAAATGTCGAATCCTTCTCAAATTATTCGAATTGCTTTAGACGGAACGATAGAAATTCTCCGAAAATAAAGATTTCATAACGCCGGTTGGAAGAAAATCGGTGAAAGTAAGCGTGCTGAACAAGTACTTTGTTCTTTCCGAGTTGTTGCTTATCTTTGCGCAAAATGTCAAAAAATTACGCTTCTTATCTTAAACATCCTGTATTTAAGGTTGCTTCTCAAATTGTAACGGAGAAAAATCTTCAAGCATACGTGATTGGTGGTTTTGTTCGCGATATGTTGCTGGGCAGGCCATCCAAGGATATTGATATCGTAGTGATTGGATCGGGATTAGATTTAGCAAAGGAATGCGCAGAGAGATTGCGGGTAAAGAAGGTTTCCCTATTTCAAAATTTCGGTACTGCACATTTCAAATACAAAGATTTGGATGTGGAATTTGTTGGCGCAAGAAAGGAATCCTACCGCCAAGATTCGCGCAAGCCGTTAGTTGAAGATGGAACGTTGGCCGATGATCAAAATCGCCGTGATTTCACCATCAACGCACTCGCTTTAAGTTTACACGCAGATAATTTTGGAGAATTAATCGATCCATTCCACGGCGAAGAAGATTTGGAAAAAGGAATCCTACGAACGCCATTGGATCCGGACACAACGTATAGCGATGATCCTTTGCGGATGTTGCGTGCTATTCGTTTCGCCGCACAACTGGATTTTAAAATCGAACCGAAAAGTTTGCAATCCATTTTAAAAAATGCTAACCGACTAGAGATTATTTCAATGGAGCGGATCGTCGAAGAATGCAACAAGATAATTTTAAGTAACGAACCATCGCGCGGATTCAAATTATTATATTCCACCAAACTATTGCAGCAATTTTTTCCTGAAATGGTTGCTTTGCATGGCGTTGAAATCATAAATGGAAAATCCCATAAGGATAATTTTTACCATACTTTGGAAGTGCTCGATAATGTTGCAGGGAAAAGCGACAATCTTTGGCTGAGGTGGGCAGCAATTTTACACGATATTGCAAAACCACCAACCAAAAAGTTCGACCCGGAAATTGGTTGGACTTTTCATGGACACGAGGATTTAGGCGCACGGATGACGCCACGAATTTTTAAACGCTTGAAATTGCCTTTGGATCAGAAAATGAAATACGTGCAAAAATTGGTGCGCTTGCATTTGAGGCCTATTGCATTGGTAAAAGGTTTTGTGACAGATTCTGCCATTCGCAGACTTTTGAGCGAGGCTGGTGATGATATTGAAGATTTGATGGTTTTATGCAATGCCGATATCACATCGAAAAATGAATTCAAGGTTAAAAAATACCGTCAGAATTTCGATATGGTTCTTTCCAAATTAAAAGCCGTTGAGGAAAAAGACCGCATCCGAAACTTCCAACCGCCCGTTTCGGGAGAATTGATTATGCAGGTGTATAATATTGCACCATGCGCGGAGGTTGGAATACTAAAATCGCGCATAAAAGAAGCAATTTTGGAAGGAGAAATACCAAACGAATCCGCAGCCGCAATTGAATTTATGTTGCGAATTGGCGGAGAATTAGGATTAACGATCGCGAATGACCCGAGATAAAACAATTAGTTATACTTTTATACCATAGGTAATAGTAATAATAACATGGCAGGATTAAAATTTAGAGTACTTCTAGATTCAGAAAGTAACAGTGAAATATTTCGAGATATTCTAATAAGTGACACAGATAATTTTGAATCATTATTCAAGGCAATTGTTTCATCTTTTCGATTTGAGGGCGATCAAATGGCAAGTTTTTATATTTCGAACGATAATTGGGATAAAGGGGAAGAAATCAGTTTGATGGATATGTCCTACGACGATGATTTAGTAGAATCTCCAGCCGCAATTATGAAAGATGCAACCATCAAAGATTTTTTGAAGGAACCGGATCAGAAGTTTATTCTTGTGTATGATTTCTTGCGGATGTGGATCTTTTTGGTGGAACTAATCGGTTACGACAAAAACAGTCCTGTAACTCCAGAGGTATTACTTGCTGTCGGTATGGCGCCACCCGAAGATTCTAGGGAAGCTGCAGATAACGAAGATCTTTTTGCTGGAGAATTAGACGATGAAGAAGAAGACGAACTTGGCTTCAACGACTATGAAGATGGTATGTCAGATGACGATTATTCAAATTTAGACGAATACGAATACTAATGGAAGAAAAATTTGGCGACCCAATTGGCGCAGCGATAGCAGAATATGCTGCAACAAAAAAACCGAATGATATTATTGTAGGATCTGACATTTGTGAAGACGATATTATTCCGATTGAAGTGCTTTTCAGAAAATATGACGGCATGCCCGAATTGGAGCAAATTGCGTTGGAGCGTGCAAAAGGAAAAGTTTTAGATGCTGGCGCAGGTGCTGGGGTTCATTCCTTTGAATTGCAAGACCGTGGTTTGGAAGTTTTTCCAATTGAAACATCACAAGGTGCCGTTTCCTATATGAAAAGTGCAGGATTGGAAAATGCACGAAAAATCGATTTTTTTGAATTGAAAAATGAGAAATACGATACTATTCTGATGCTGATGAATGGCATTGGAATTGCTGGAACATTGGCTAATTTGGAAAAAACACTGGAACAGACCAAATTACTTTTGACTGCTGGTGGAAAATTACTGTGTGATTCCTCGGATATAAAATACTTATACGAAGATGAAGATGGCGCACTTTGGGTAGACCTGAATTCGGAATACTATGGGAATTTTCGTTTCCAAATGAAATACAAGCGCGAAAAAGGTCCTTGGTTTGACTGGCTATACGTTGATTTTGACAACTTATTTTCTGCAGCAAAAAATGTTGGAATGAAAGCAAAAAAAGTATATGAAAACAACGATCATTTTTTGGCCGAAATTACCATTGATAAGTAACACAGTCTCTCTTCGGATTGCGGTATTTTTTCTTGTAATTTCTTTTCAAAGTAGTGCGCAGGAAAAAAAGATTAGCGACTTTCCAATGTCTGAAAGTTCCCTTTTATGGGAAATTAAAGGACCTGGAGTAAAAAATGGAAGTTACCTTTTCGGAACGATGCATCTCATTGAAAAAGAGTATTTTTTGTTTCCGAAAAGTTTGCAAAAACGCGTTCAAAAAGCAGAAGTTTTGGTAATGGAACTTCCTGGAATGCCTAACCAGTTCGATGCAATGAAACTTCTAAAATTAAAAGAAGGATCTTTCTTCGACTTTTTTACAGCTGAACAGTCGGATTCCATTTTAATATGGGCTAAAGAAGCGTTAAAACTTTCCGAAGAAGCCTTTCGAAAGACAATGTCGCCAATGAAACCTTTTGTAGCAATTCAACTCGCAACACAAATGCAATTTATGGGAAAAACAGCATCCTACGAATTAAAATTTGAAGAAATTGCAAGGGATAGCAAATTGGAAATTAAAGGATTGGAAACGTTGGAAGAACAACTATCCTTTTTCGATAATTTAACAAAGGAACAGCAAGCAGAAATGGTCATGGAAGGAATTCGAGAGATGGAAAAATCGATTGAATTCAGTAAGAAAGTGCAGCAAGTTTACGCGCGACAAAACGTAGATTCCTTGTATAATATGCTCCATGAAAATGGCGGTATTATCACTTCGGAAGAAAAACTTTTTATCGATGACCGCAACAAAAAATGGATTCCTCAAATTCGAGAATCACTCGCTTCCAAGAGAACATTTATTGCAGTTGGCGCAGGACATTTAGGTGGACCAAATGGATTGATTCGTTTACTTGAGAAAGAAGGATACACGCTAGCCCCAGTTGAATTAAAGTAAGAAATAATCGTAACAAAATAACCATGACTAAAATTTCAATGTTCCTGTTTTTTACAGCAATTCTAGTTGGGTGTAAAACCTATAACGAAGAAGAGAAGCAATCCTTCGATGGAAAGATAAAAACGTATTTAGAAAAGAAGGGAATTAATTGTCTGCGTTCTGATTCCGGTTTGTATTATACTATTTTAGAACCAGGGGAAGGAAAAAATATTCAATTTGAAGATATCGTTTCTTTTTCCTATACCGGCAGTTTTATCAATGGACAGAAATTCGACCAACAGAAAAAACCAGTAGAATTTGCAGTTAAAAATTTAATTGGTGCTTGGAAAGAAATAATGCTAGAATTGAAGGCCGGTTCAAAGGTGTTTTTGGTTGCGCCACCACAATTGGGATATGGAGAACGCAAGCTGGACGACATACCGGCAAACTCGATCTTAGTCTATGAAATCATAGTGCATGGCGTTAAATAAAAAATCTTTGAGAATAATTGTCCGAATGATTGATAAAACGGTTTCAAACCTATATTTTTGACGTCTCAAATAAAGGATACTAAAACCCATAAATAAAGATGAGTGTACTCGTTAATAAAGATTCTAAAGTAATTGTTCAAGGTTTCACAGGAAGTGAAGGCTCTTTCCATGCCGGACAAATGATTGAATATGGAACCAATGTAGTTGGAGGTGTTACTCCAGGAAAAGGTGGTTCAAGTCACTTGGATCGTCCAGTTTTCAATACTGTTTCAGATGCGGTGAATACAACTGGTGCAGACGTTTCTATTATTTTCGTTCCACCTGCATTTGCTGCGGATGCGATTATGGAAGCTGCAAATGCAGGAATTAAAGTTATTGTTTGCATCACGGAAGGAATTCCTGTGAATGACATGATTAAAGCTAAAGAATATATCAAAGGTTACAATACGCGATTAATCGGTCCTAATTGCCCGGGAATAATTACGGCTGGTGAAGCGAAAGTTGGAATTATGCCAGGATTTGTTTTCAAGAAAGGTAAAATTGGAATCGTTTCAAAATCTGGAACATTGACTTACGAGGCAGCAGATCAAGTTGCAAAAGCAGGTTTGGGAATCACTACTGCAATTGGAATTGGTGGCGACCCGATTATTGGAACTACAACAAAAGAAGCGGTTGAATTATTGATGAATGATCCAGAAACGGAAGGAATCGTAATGATTGGAGAAATTGGCGGAAATTTAGAAGCTATAGCTGCGCGCTGGATTAAAGAAAACGGAACGAAGCCGGTTGTTGGATTCATAGCTGGAGAAACTGCTCCAAAAGGTAGAACAATGGGCCACGCTGGAGCAATTGTCGGAGGCGATGAAGATACAGCTGAAGCTAAAAAACGCATCATGAGAGAATGTGGTATCCACGTAGTAGATTCTCCAGCGCATATCGGTTCAAAAATGGCTGAAATATTAGGCGTAAAAGCGTAACTAAAAATACATTTATGAAGTAGGCGTGGATTTCGATTCTCGCCTATTTTTTTTTACTATTTTTTTATTTCAACTAGCGCTTGTTTTCATTTTGCTAAAATGAGTTAAGCTATTGAAACTATATTTGTATGTGCAAATTACTAATTTCTGTTCTCCATGAAAAAAAGTCATTTACCACGAAAAATTTGTCAGGTTTGTAAAAAACCATTTTCTTGGCGCAAGAAATGGGAAAAGGATTGGGAAGCTGTAAAATACTGCAGCGAGAAATGCCGCAAAACAAAAAACCAACCTTAATTCAACCCACTTTCTTATACAATTTAAAACGTTGCCGATAAATAAGATGCGCTGGTGCATAACTTTCAAATTCCTTCGATACATCTGTGAAATCCCTGGATTCCAACTAGCCTTCTACAGATGAATGCACCCATTATTTTTTATCTCTCCTAATTTCAAAACTACCTTATTCCCATTTAGCGAATCGATAATAGGTAATAATTTCAAGAATAAAAAAATCACCAGGGAAATAAATGGATATAGAAAATTCTCGCCAACTTATAATTCTTTTTCG
>CANJSS010000077.1 GCA_947476955.1 Flavobacteriales bacterium | reverse complement strand
GATTCTTAATCTCCTCATTTTCAACAAAAATAAAACAAAAATCAAACTATTTAATTAACCATTAAAATAGTAAGTCAATCCAAAATCAAATTTACCTCGGAAACCATCGAACTTTCCGAAATCAGAACTATTAAATCGAAAATATTCAATTGATGGATATAAATCAAAATATAAGTTGTTAACAATTTTTGCTCTAAGACTAAGCCCCAAATCGGCTCGAAATAAGATAAATTTATCCGTAAATAGATTTGTTCCTGCTCCGGATGAATCAATATGCGTTGAAAAAATCCGAGTTGAATTTAAATTAATTTGATTGCTCAAATTCCAATAAAGCTTGTCATTATAATTTTTCACTAAAAATTTATTAGAAAAATTTAAACCCAAATTTTCGAATAAATTCTTTCCTCGGGGCATTGGGTTAAATAGGTAATTCGATTTGGTAAATAAATAAGAACTATTAAAATTTATTCCAGTACGAAATGAATACCGACCCGCAGTATTATGACAATAATTTACACCAATCCAACTCCAATTATTCGTGATGTTTGATTTTGGGTGCGAAAAATCAAATCTTTGAAAAGATAGATTTACGCCATTTTCTTGGGAGAAACCCAAAAACACATTAAAAAAGACGATAAATAGTATTAAAATTGAACGCATAATTAATTTATTTTAATATGAAATTTATAGGAAAACCCAGTTTAAAGTGTATTGAACTTCCTCTACTTGTTGCTGAGAAACCGCCCCAGGCTATATCCGGATTATCTTTATAAAATAAAATAACAGATTGAGCAATTTTAAAAGTTCCTTGTTCGTAGTACAGTTGCAGATTAAATCTTCTTTTGTTCTTGACATAAAAATCAAAATCTAAACCAAGATTAAATGATATTGAAAACGAACGATTGCCATGACCAGCATAACCAACAGGGTCTAAAGTATCGCCGAGTAAAGTAATAGTAGAACCAAAACCAATTGGATTTTGAAGAACCGGTACACCCTTAATACGTAAAAACTGTAAGTTGAAACCTGTGTGCATCCTCACACTCATCACTTTGTTCTCTGGTTTTGATTTTGAATTCATAGAAAAAAGCTCTCGCTTGTAAGAAAATGGCACCTTAAAAACATTGTAGCCAGCATAATTTGTTAATACTGTATTGAATTTATAATTCAAATATGGGCTATCGGATTTAACAAAGTATTCGACTCGAATTGTACTGTTAGCTTGATCGCCATGAACAAGCCCTAAACTAAACAGATTTTTATTTTTCAAGTATTCTAAATTAAAACCCAATAAAACAGGTGATAGTCCAGCGTGAATGCGAGGTGCGAAAGCTTTAAAATAAGCATAGTCTTCATTTTGAGCTCCATCTCCAGTCGCTATTTCAGCTTTTACTCCTACAAAAGGAGTGAAAGAAAACTTCTGTGCTTGCAAAGCTAGCACAGAAGTAACAAATACTATTGTTAGTTTATTTTTCATAATTAATAATTAATTCTAATCTCCAACCAAGCTGACGTGGTTACCAAAACTGATTGAGACATAAATAGATCATTTTGGAAATAATTACATCTCGCACGAATATGGTACTTACTGAAATTGGATATGTTTTCTCTAATTTTGTATTGCGCCTCTGAAACAGACATTGAAGATTGCCATTGATCTGTTTCTGAGAAAGGAACATATTCAACATTTTGGCATCTTCTTTTAAATCTTCTTTCGTTTGAACTTGTTGGGAACTCAAACTTAAATTGACTCAAATATGAATTTGAATATGATTCCATTACAATTGTAAAATAAATACCAAATTTTGAATGTCGTAAAGTACTCGTTACCCCGGTTGTTGTATTCAGTGCAGAACCATGCTGAGCGCTTTGTGATCTACTGCCAACACCCCCTTCTCCGCAAAACAAACTTTTCTGTCCTTCTGCCCCACTCTCAGCTAGTTCTACAACATCATCCTCGGTTGAAAACTTACGAATGTTTTTGTTAGCAACATTTTCATTGACCAAATCTTGGTATTCACTAACATTGCTAGCCGGTAAAACATAAACTAATTCAATTGGTTTGTTTACCCGATACAAGTAATCTCCAATCTGAACAATCCAGTCTTCATTTAAAATTTGCGCTAAATCATCATCACCCAATAAATCATCATTTTCAGATGATTTGCTCTTAGAAAGAAGTTCAGAATAAGTTGTATGTTTAAAATTGGCTACTTCTTTCAAAAATTTGGATTTGATTTCTTCAGTTGGATTATTTACAACTTTCTTGTAATCATCTGTAGTTTTAAAAATCAACATTTTTCCATCCGAAGATATATTAAATTCCGAACTTGTGCTTAAATTTTGATTCGATGGGTTAATCATTGATTTCTTGCACCCAAAAATTCCAATTCCTACTATGGCAAGGAATAAACTGCCGTACATTAACTTTTTCATCTTTTTGTTTGGTTTTAGTTGCCTTACTTTTTTTAGGAGGGTTCAGGTCTGTTTCTTCTCCGGCTAATTACAATTTCTATCTCTCGGCTTTATCGGTATTTTTTTTTCTTGGCCTTAAGCTGGCTATACTTAATCCGATGCAGGTTTGTTTGAAATTGTTTTTAACAAATTAAATAGTATGCTAAACAGCCTTTAGAACTAAAAAGCTGCAGTAGATGAAACAAATAAAATTTTAAAGGAGATTGTACTACTTTTTTAAATTGATTTGGTTGGAATTGAACAAGTTTAGAATAAAAATATCTTGTTTTTCTGGTTTGAAGGATACATGTAGGCATTATAGAATGGTTTAATTGATTAAGTAATTTTTTGTAATATATATTCGGAAAAATACTTTAACATTTTGTAAGCTTTTTGCTTCAAAAAGTAAAATCTAGATCCTTTGGTAAGCTTTTACACTGGCTGAAGTATTTATTTAGTCGTTTATTAAGGTGTTTAAAGAATTAATATTACCAAATATACATTTTATTCCATACAAACAAGTAAAAAATATTTTTTTTATTTTGAAAAGTGAAATAGCATTATTTGATTCTTAATCTCCTCATTTTCAACAAAAATAAAACAAAAATCAAACTATTTAATTAATTATTTCAAAGGTAAACATCGTATGGCTTTTGTTTGCTTTTACCTTCCAATTTCCAGGTATATTGAAGCATAATTGCCCTGGGCGGTTCAATTTTCAAAGGACGAAGGGAATAACTTCGATTCAAAATATTTGTGCCAATCAAGGCTAGTTTGTGCTGCTCACTGAGCTGGTAGGAAAATCGTGCGTCAAAGATCCAATTTCCAAAACGGTGCGCTTGGTAATAATCCATGTACCGCAAATTCTGCAAAATATCCACATCGTTCGTTAAATCTTCAAAATCCTTTACAATCGCATCCATGTTGATGATTTTACTGAAGTATTTTGCGCTGCCGCCAATGCCAAATTTCTTGTTTACTACAAATTCAAAGTCTGCTTTTATATTGTGTAAAAAACGGTATTTCAAAATGCCCTGCGAGGAATCTAAAGATGTTTTATTGTAACTAAATACCCTATTCAACGAATCTGTAGCATACACATAATCTGGCGTCAACGTTTTGGGAACAATGTAGTTATATCCCGACATAAAGGTAAGATCCACCTTTTTACTGAGTGCAGCTTTTCCGGTAAACGAAATATCTAATCCTACAACGCGCGATTCTCCTGTATTCAAAAACTTGAAACCTGCACTGGAACCTAAGGTTTCAACCGACGTAATTTCTTTCCACACACCAAACATGTATTCGATGGTGTTTTGGTATTCCTGCCAGAATCCAGCCACATCCAGATAGCCATATATATTCCCAAATTTCAATCCTTGCTTAATGGCAATTTCCGCATTCCAGCTGCTTTCTGGTTTCAGATCCGGATTTGGGAAAACACCAAAATTTCCGACTCCAGTTTTAATAAATCGCTCGGTGATGGTTGGAAAGCGATAACCTTGTCCATACGACGCGCGCAAATACGTTTCCTGAAAAATCCGAATGTTTGTTCCAGCTCTAAAAATTGGTTTAAACGCCGTAACCGTATCGTTCAATTGGAAATATTCCAATCTTCCTCCTGCGGAAAGATTCCAAATGCTATTGATTTTACTTTCCAATTGAGAATACATGGAAATATTCACCAATTTGTTGTTTGGATTGCCCGAGCCGACATAAATCATAGAATACGAATCGGTATGTGTTCCGGTTGCGCCGCCAATAAAATCAACGCCTTTTAATTTCAGAAAAGTTTTTTGAAACATGTAATCTGCGTAAAGCGTTGTTGCACGATTGGATTGATTGGCCGTCATTTCATTATCTACGTGTAGAATTCTTCCTCTTAAACTGTGTTTTGCTTTATTTCGCGTGAAATAATTTACAAATGGATCGAGGTTGAAGATGAATTGATCCTGCAAAAATACTGCGCCAGGATATGCGCGGTACAAGCCACTGGAATCGTTCAGCCACGCGAGCGCCATGTTGGAATGTGAAAGCATGAAATTACCATTGATACCATAATTCAATCCCCTAATCTTTTGTGAACGGTAGCGCAAATTAAAGTTGATTCGTGCGCGTTTGGAAACGAGATCCTTTTCCGTGAAATTGGAAAGTGTGTCGGGAAAAACGGTTGCAACGATAGAATCGGTAATTGGCGCTCCAATATAACCATGGTCGTAATTGAAATTACCTCCAACCACTAAATCGAGATTTTTTATAATGCGAGAATGCAAGAAATTCACACCATGGATTCCTGGATAATTATTCCACCAAGCAGCAGCGCCGTTGGATGGATTAGAATATGCTCCGGAATAGACATTTATTTTAGTTAACGGTTTGGCAGACGGATAAGCTGTTCGAATATGAATTGAACCAGACAAAGCTGAACTTCCTGAAAGAACGGAAGCTGCTCCTTTTATGACTTCTATTTGGTGAATATTTTCTACCGGAATAAATCCCCATTCTGGTCGACCGGCGTCGCCTGAAAGCATCGGCATATCGTCTACAATCACTGCAACTTTAGAACCGACCCCAAAAGTGAATCCACTTCCTCCACGGATTTGCGGTTCGCCATCGAGAATATTTAAACCCGGTGTTTGATCCAATGCTGTTTCAATGCTGCGCGTATTTTTGTTTTCAATCAACTGCGGACGAATAATTTCCATGGAAACAGTTTGATCTTCCAGCGCTTTATCAAATTTACCAACCCTAACCTCTACTCCTTCGAGTTCTTGAACGGAAGCAACTAAAATAATGTCAAAAACAAGCGTTTCGTTTGGGCGAACAACAACCTGAAAAGTATCGGTTACCATTCCAATGTATCGGCAAATTAATTGCGTTTCACCGGCTGGAACTTCAAGAAAATAACCCCCTTTTTCATTGGAAATTGCGCCAATCGTTACTTCCTTTTTATAGATGATAGATGCGCCAATTATAGCTTCGTTCTTCTCATCTCTAATCTTTCCGATAATTTTTCCTTGTTGCGCAGCGGAAGAAAATACAGTAGAAAAAAGGACACAGAAAACAATATAACGCATTGGGTCGGAAATAGAAATTATAGGATAACTACCTTTTTACAAAAAATTCCCTTTTCCGTTTGCAAGTGCAGGAAATAAATGCCAGACAGATTTTGAAACACAATGCTTGGTGTAATTTCTCCGCCTTGAACCAATGCTCCATTTGCAGAATACAGAGTGTAATTGCCATTCAATGCTGCTCCAATAATCTTAATTTCATTTGGTAAAACAACGCATTGAAACGTATTTTCTGAAATTTCATCCGTTCCCCAAGTTAGGTTCACTGTTACCGAAACCAAAGCTTCATCGCAAGTTATTGAAGGTGTTCCGGCGTCACAAATAGAATAACTGTAGGAATCCACTCCAAAAAAAGTAGAAATTGGCGTGTATGTTATTTCTCCCGTTGCAGTGTTGACAGAAGTTGTACCATTTGTTGGTTGAACCGTAACGGTAAGTGTCGAATTATCTATTTGATTTTCAAGATCAACATCATTTGCTAATACATTTGTAGTAACAGGAATAAACATATCTGTTACCGCAACATCGTCATTTGCTACAATTGGATTGTTTCCAGAAACTATTTCTGTAATGGAAACATATACGATTGCCGTGTCGCACGTCTCTGGATTTCCGCCATCGCAAATTTGGTAAATAAAGGAATCGTTGCCAAAATATCCCGGGTTTGGCGTGTAAAGTATTTCTCCCGTCAAGGCAACAGTTACGGATCCATTTACTGGATTTGAAGAAACAATTAAGGATGCAAGATTAATATCATTTTCAAAATCAGTATCGTTAGAAACTACAGGAATAGAAATAGGTAAATCTTGAAACGTGCTTGCGGCATCCCAATTTGCAACAATCTGTTGGTTAACAGGATTATAAATCAATTCAATATCGTCAATCAATACTTCGTCGTTGGTATTTCCTCCTCCAGGGGTTTTATTAGTTGTAAAAGTTATTAGTGCATATGTATTTGCAGTTGCTGGACCTGTATAATTCCACGGTACACTTTTCCGTACCCATTGTCCGCCGGTTGCATTGTAATTGTGCGTGATTTCTGCAACTTTGTGAGGTGCAGAACCTGCATGTATGTTGAAACCATCTTGGTAATCATAGGTATCGTGCAAAACCGCACTAACTCTTGCTTGACTTGCACTATTTGCATTGGTGTATTTCACCCAAAAAACAAGAGAATCAGGAGTTGCAGTGAAGGCTTCTGAAAAATTTGGATCTGCGGTTTTAGTAAAATTGTAATTGGACGCAGACGTTACAGTTGAACTTCCCATGTTTATTTGTCCCAAAGTCATATTTCCATTGGCAACAACCCCTAGAACACTGTTCGACCATATTCTAGCGCAATAACTTCCTGTGGCTCCAGCTCTAATTGCTGTCGATCGGGAAATTTGCTGTCCCGCGAAACCAGACAAAGTACCTGTTGCAGTTTTAAAACTATTCCAATTTGTTGGTTCTTCGGTAGATGCACCAACATTATCCCAAGCTTCCAAAGAACTATTTCCTACTTGCTGTTGGGCAAAAAAGTTGAAAACAAGAAATATTCCTGGTAAAAGCAGTAGTGATTTTTTCATAACAATTTAATTTTTATTTAAGCAAATATATAAAACCATTCGTTCTGTAGTAAAAAATAATTATTTGAACGAAAAAATCAATTCATTGGTTTAATCGATTTAGTCCGTATTTACCTTTTTTTTAATTTGGAAAAATGCAATGGTCAATTAAAAATAATAGAATTACGCTGGAGACTATTCAACATAGAAATGAAGCAGTTTTTATTATGCGCTATTTTATTGATCGCAGTGCCAAATTATTGCCAATACTTTATATTTTGGATCAAAAAGAAAATCCAATTAAAATGGAAATTGAACAGAAACAAAAAATTATGAAAATTTTCAGAACAATAGATTTTCCGTCATACAAGAAGATTAAAATGTCCGAGTCTATACTGCTGAAACGAATAAGAAATTGTTTTGAGCTAATAACACAAGACATTTCAAAATCTGAAAAACAAAAAGGATTAATCGACTTTTTGCAGGAATATAACCGTTTAAAGGAGTTATGGCGCCAAGTTGATTTGAATTGAAATAACGACTATTCCTTAGTTTATTTCCATCCTAAACTCTCTCCGGTAGATTCAAGAATAATTTCACTATTTTTGTTGTTATGCATGTAAGAGATATCGACCCAACGCTTGAATTACCTGTAATGGAATATTTCCATACCATTCAAGGTGAAGGTTTTTATTCTGGAAGACCAGCTTTTTTCATTCGCCTAGCAGGCTGTGATGTTGGATGCGTTTGGTGTGATGTAAAAGAAAGTTGGAATCCAAACGAACACCCATTGAAATCGTTGGATTTTTTAGAAAAAGAAGTGCTTGCATCTGGCACAAATTTCGTTGTTATAACGGGTGGTGAACCTGCAATGTATGATTTGAAAAATTTGATTTCCCGTTTAAAAAATCAAGGAATGGAAGTTGCAATTGAAACTTCCGGAGCATACAACTTGCAAGGAAACGTAGATTGGTATTGCTTCTCCCCAAAAAAGTTCAAAGCGCCAGTAGCAGAGGCCTTTTTAAAAGCCAATGAATTGAAAATTATCATTAGCCATCCGTCTGATTTTGAATGGGCGAGAGAACTTTCAGAAAAAGTTAATGCATCCTGTAAATTATACTTCCAACCAGAATGGTCAAAACAGGAACGATTCTTGCCAATGATTATAGATTTTGTGAAAAAAAATCCAAGTTGGAATATTTCACTGCAAACACATAAATTCATGAATATCCCGTAATTATGAAAATCAAGCTACTCCTATTCAGTTTTCTTTTTTTTGTTTCATATGCTTCAGCGCAGCATAAGTATTCTACTAGCAATAAAAAGGCAATTAAACTATTTGAAAAAGGTCAAAATGCGCCACTTACGACATTAGACCCGCAAACAAAACAACCGAATTATAAAGCAGGAATAGAATATTTAGATAAAGCTTTAGAGAAGGATCCGAAATTTTGGGAAGCGCATCTTCTTTCTGCAGAATATTTTGAGTATTTGGGAAATTATGAAGCAGCAATCTCCTATTATGAAGCAGCCTTAGGAATAAATCCGAAGCATAGTCCTTCAGGAGCTACTTATTTTTTTCTAGCAAATTTGCAACATGCAGTTGGTGATTATGAAAAAAGCCTGCGCAACTTGGAACTATTTATTCGTAACCAAAATGCAAATCCAAGTTTGGTCAAAAAAGCGTATGAAATACAGGGGAACTGCATATTCGCTATGGAAGCAATAAAAAATCCAAAAAAATTCAACCCTATAAATATTGGTCCCGGAATAAATACTTCTGACCCTGAATATTTCCCGACGATTACGGTAGACGGAAAAACTATCTTGTTTACGCGAAGAATTAAGGATAGCAGAACACTTTTAGAGGAACAAGAAGATTTTTATATTTCCGAACGGAGTGAAGATTCTACTTGGGGCACTTCCACACCAATGCCTTCCAATGTAAATACGGTTTTGAATGAAGGAGCTCCAACAATTTCCCCAGATGGAAGATCCCTTATTTTTGTTGCATGTTCTGATCAATCTGGAGATAATAATTATGGTGAAAATAGAACCGGTAAAGGAAGCTGTGATCTTTTTATTACAAAAAAACTAGGAAGTCGGTGGACAAATCCTGTTAACTTGCCTGGAAATGTCAATTCGTTTAGTTGGGAATCACAGCCTTCGCTTTCTGCGGATGGAAAAACACTTTATTTTATTCGCCGTGTGAGCAAAAGAGGAGAACCAAATGATTCCGATATTTTTGTTTCCCGACTACTGGAAAATGGTCAATGGTCTACTGCCGAAAGATTACCAGCAAATATAAATACGCCATACCAAGAAGAATCAGTACTGATACATCCAGACGGAAAGACGCTCTATTTTGCAACGCGCGGACACAGAGGAATGGGCGGTTCTGATTTATTCATTTCGAGAATGGATGAAAATGGAAACTGGACAACTCCGGAAAATCTTGGTTATCCAATAAATACAAAATACGATGAAAATTCCTTGATGGTTTCTGCGGATGGCGAAATCGCATTCTTTGCTTCCGATAGAAAAGGAGGATACGGCGATTTAGATATATATTATTTCGCAATGCCGGATGAACTTCGTCCAACTAAAACCCTGTATTTTGAAGGAATTGTTTTTGATGTTACGGATCGTAACCCAGTGCCTGGAAAATTTCAGCTGATTGATTTGAAAACTGGTAAAGAAGTGATAATCTCGGAAGCAGACAAAACCACGGGAGAATTTATGGTTTCATTGCCGGTAAATCAAGAATACGCATTGAACGTAAGTTATCCGGGATATACATTTTTCTCCAGAAACTTCAACATGACAGATCCAATTGGACATAAAGCAATTCATATGGATGTGCCAATGGTGCCAATTACTAATCAACAACCAACCTTGCTTGCTAATGTGTTTTTCGATTTAGGCAAAGCTACATTGCGAACAGAATCCTATATTGAATTAAATAAGCTTAATGATTTTCTTAAGAATAATTTGACTTTGAAAATTGAAATTAGCGGGCATACAGATACACGTGGCGACGAAAAAGACAACTTAAAATTATCAAATGACAGAGCCAAAGCAGTTTATGAGTATATTATTGCCAAAGGAATTGATGCTAAGCGATTGTCATTCAAAGGTTATGGAGAATCAAATCCAATTCTTTCAGACATTGAAATTGCGAAACTAGCTACAGCACAAGAACGCGAACTGGCGCATCAATCGAATCGTAGAACAGAATATAAAATACTGAAATAATGCATTTTATAAAACTTATTCGTCCAATAAACATGGCCATCATTGTTTTGACAATGTATGGCGTGCGGTATTACATTCAATCCGTTAATTACTATCAAAAAATAGACGATAATGGTATTGATTTCTTTTTACTTGTTTTTTCAACTGTCCTGATTGCTGCAGCGGGAAATATCATTAATGATTATTTTGACGTCAAAGCAGACAGAATAAATAGGCCAGAGAAACTAATTATCACGAAACATATAAAAAGACGTTGGGCAATTTTTGTACATTGGATTTTCAATGGAGTTGCGTTTACCATTGCGCTCTATTTAAGTGCAAAATACCAGTCGCTATGGTTCGTGTTTATTCATCTACTTTCTATCAATGCACTTTGGTTTTATAGCATGTTGTTTAAACGAAAAATTATTATTGGTAATATTCTTATAGCTGGTTTAACAGCTTTAGTTCCGTTACTTGTTATGATTTACTTTAAAGTTGGTAATGCTAATGGCCTTCCCTATTCAGAATTTAATCCAGAATCCTGGCGACTAATCATTGACGATACTATTATTTATGTGTATTTGCTTGCCATATTTGCATTTATACAAAATTTTGCGCGTGAAATTGTAAAAGATGCGCAGGATGTGGATGGCGATAAATTGATATATGTGAAATCCCTTCCAATGGCAATAGGAGAAAAGAAATCCTTATTCATTGTTGGTGTTTTGCTATTTCTACTTCCGGTTTTCTATGCTGGAGTAGCAGTTTATAATGGGAACTATGTCTTTCTCTCTAAAACATTGCCATTTTTGTGTGCTTCCCTGCTTAACCTTTTTAGTGTGGTTTGGATTTTCACTTCTAAAAAAAGTTCCTTGAAGCTTCTGAATAACCTAATAAAAATCGCAATGCTTGTTGGTGTTTTAGGCACATATTACTTGGCATATTTCCATTTATGAAATTAATTTTAGGCTCAAAATCACCGCGAAGAAAAGAACTTCTAGCTGGTTTAGGCTTCGATTTTGAAGTCCGAACGAAAGAAACAGACGAATCCTTTTCATCCGAAATGCAACCAATCGATGTCGCACTTTTCATTGCTTCAAAAAAAGCTGCAGAATTGGCTTCGGACCTTACAGATGAGGAAATACTAATTTGTGCAGATACTGTAGTAATTATTGATTCAATTATTCTAGGAAAACCAGCTAATCGCGAAGAAGCTATTGAGATGCTGCTGGGTTTGTCCGGCAGAACGCATACCGTAGTGACAGGAGTCGTAATTGCTTCGCTCCAAAAAGAAATTCAGCTTTCGGTTTCAACATCGGTCGTTTTCCATACGCTTGGATTGGAAGAAATTGAAAGCTATATTGACACGCATCAACCATTTGATAAAGCTGGTTCCTATGGAATTCAAGAATGGATTGGTTATGCGGCTATTGAGCGTATCGAAGGTTCGTACACAAATGTTGTTGGATTGCCTACGCACGAAGTATACCAGGCATTGAAGCAATTTTAATACCTTCGAAATTTAGAAAATTCGTTTTCATAAAATCTAAATCTATTTTAATTTTAGGCGCAAAAAAAAAGGCCAACTTTGCAGTCGACCTTTTAAAATAAACATATTGAATTATCTTACTTTAAACGTTACACGTCTGTTTTTTGCCATTTTAAGATCTTCGTCGTCCGATTCGATAGCTTCTTCGTTAGGACTTTCACTTCCTTGAGAGGATGGAATCAATCTTGCCTCTGGAATTCCTTTCCCCGTAAGGTAAAGAATTACTGCATTCACGCGCTTTGAATCCATTTTTGAGTAAGCCGGCTTTTCTTCTCCAACTTTATCCTCCTGCGGATCGCTGTGACCTAGAATTTCCAATTTAAGAGCTGGATTGGCCATCAATTTGGAAACAATTAAATCGAGCGATTCTTTTCCAATTGGTGTTAAATTATCCTTACCGAATGCAAAGAATAATTGCTGCGCTTCAACCATTTGGTTTACAGTCATTTTATCGTTCAAATTGATTGCTTTCTGATAAATCGTAGCAGAATACTCGTTTCTTTCCTCTGCAATCAAGCAATCACAAAACTGGTCTTCTTCTAAAAGCATAACGGAAACTTCATCGATATAATAATACGCAGCAATAATTTGCGTCTTTTTCATATCCTTTGGTTTTAGATTATTTTCATACCTCGTTTTGTCGTCCTTCGAGAAATTTCCAATCGTTATAAATTTTTCTCCACCTTCAGCTGTGAACGTGCCACAAATTTGTTCCCAAGAATACGTTTTGTTGAATGTCTTAGAATCATTTTCTGGATGCAAAATACTTGCATTTGCAATAATTGGCGTTTTATCTTCCGTACTTGGATCCTTTTTGGTAAAACTAATTCCAATATTATTAGAAGCATATTTCGACGCTTCCGCTAAGGAAACATTGAATTTAACGCAGTAACGCATTCCTTTTTTCAATGGTGCATCCAATTTCCCAAGAATATACGAACGAGGTACTTTCGCTCCGAATGAATAAGCAACAATTCCAGCATAATTTGAACCATCTTTTGCATCTTCTTTTCCATAGGTGTTATCTGGCACATTTGCTGGTGGAATTTCACTTCCTTTTGCTTTTGTCGGCGCAAACAAATCTGCTGGAACACCTGTTGGAGAGGTCCATCCTGTTGCTATTCCGATACTTTTCAATCCTTTTATTTTTCCATCAACAGCTTCAAAACTCCCATTGGAAACAAGGTTTTCTGTGTATTGACCATACGCAGAAAGAGTTGACAACCCAACCAAAAGGATTGCACTGATTTTTCTAAAATTATTCATGATGTAGCTCATAGTTTTTAACCGTTTTAATAAATGTTTTAACCTTCTCAGGATCAATATCCGGATAAACTCCGTGACCCAAATTTACAATATGTCTTTTACTTGTGAACGAATCTAACATTTTTCTTGTTAAATTTT
>CANJSS010000076.1 GCA_947476955.1 Flavobacteriales bacterium | reverse complement strand
TGAATAAGGACGAAGCAAAAGAAGAAATTCTTCGGTTATCGAAAGAAATAAATTACCATAATCACTTGTATTATGTGGAAAGTAATCCGCTAATCTCTGATTATGAATTCGACAAATTGTTGGAGAAATTACTGAATTTAGAAAAAAAATTTCCAGAATTTGCTTTCGAAAATAGCCCCTCAAAACGGGTGGGAGGAGACATCACTAAGAAATTTCAAACAGTAGAACATACCTTTCCTATGCTTTCCCTTTCCAATACGTATTCGGTGGAGGAAATCCTTGAATGGGAAAATCGTATTAAAAAACTGGAAGATGGCGCAATAGAATATGTGTGCGAATTAAAATACGATGGAGTTGCAATTGGAATTCGGTATGAAAATGGGTTTTTGACGCGCGCAGTTACACGTGGTGATGGAACAAAAGGGGAAGAAATCACTGCAAATGTGCGAACAATTCGAACTATCCCTTTGCAGTTGAGCGGCAATTTCCCGCAAGATTTTGAAATCCGAGGTGAAATTTTCATGCCGCTTGCAAGTTTCTTGAAACTTAACGCAGAACGGGAAGAACTTGGTGAACAACTTTTTGCAAATCCAAGAAATACAGCATCTGGAACATTAAAAATGCAAGATTCCAAAGTGGTATCTGAACGCAATTTGGATTGCTATTTATATGGTATTTATGGAAATAATCTTGCTTTTGATGGACATTTTGAAACGGTTCAAAAAGCAGGAGAGTGGGGTTTTAAAATTCCACTTCAACAAACTCGAATGATCGAAAAAACAAATTCTGCGGAAGGAATTATGAATTTTATCCATTTTTGGGATAAGGAGCGGTATAATTTACCATTTGAAATTGATGGCGTGGTGGTAAAAGTTAACAATTATGCCCAGCAGAAGCGATTGGGATTTACTGCAAAATCTCCACGTTGGGCAATTGCATATAAATTTAAAACCGAACGCGTTGAAACAAAGCTTGAATCGGTTGTTTACCAGGTTGGACGAACTGGATCAATTACGCCAGTAGCGAATTTAACACCTGTTCAGTTGGGCGGAACAACCGTCAAAAGGGCATCGCTGCATAATTCAGATCAAATTAAAAAATTGGATTTGCATGTAAATGATTTTGTTTACGTCGAAAAAGGAGGCGAAATTATTCCAAAAATAGTTGGCGTAAATAGAGAAAAAAGAATAAAAAATCTTGGAATAATTCAATTTATTGAGAGTTGTCCAGAATGTAACGCCACCCTAATTCGAAGAGAGGGCGAAGCAAACCATTATTGTCCGAACGAAGATGCTTGTCCGCCACAAATGAAAGGTAAAATGGAACATTTTATCAGTAGAAAAGCAATGAACATTGACGGACTAGGCGCAGAGACGATTGATTTATTATACGATAAAGGATTGATTAAAACGAGTGCGGATTTATACGATTTAACGTTTGATCAAGTTGTTCAATTAGATAGAATGGCGGATAAATCAGCAGATAATTTAATCAAAGGATTAGAAGATTCAAAAAACATCCCATTTGAACGGGTTTTATTTGCTCTTGGAATTCGATTTGTCGGGGAAACAGTCGCTAAAAAATTGGCGAAGCATTTTAAAAATATGGATGCGTTGATTGCCGCAAAATTTGACGATTTGACAAATGTCGGGGAAATTGGAGAGAAAATAGCGATTTCCTTGCAGCAGTATTTTCTGAATGAGGATCACCTTCATTTTATCGACCGATTGAAAAAAGCTGGATTGCAATTTGAAATTATTGAAAAAGTTGGTGCATCCAATAAATTAGACGGAAAATCGTTTGTAGTTTCTGGTGTTTTTAATGCATTTTCCAGAGATGAATTAAAGGAATTAATTGAATCAAATGGTGGGAAAAATGTTTCCGCTATTTCGAATAAAACAGATTATGTGGTGGCAGGTGAAAATATGGGTCCCGCTAAATTAAAAAAAGCTACAGATCTAGGAATAGCGATACTTTCAGAAGATGATTTTATTCAATTGATTAACAAATAGAGTGGGTGATTCAACAAATATTTGGATGGATACAAAGCGTTTACTGGTAGTTTTTCCTTACCGAAACGAAGAATATTTTAGACAATTTAGATTGGCTTTAGACACACTTTTGAATGATAGCAATGTCGTAAGTGTCAATATTATTGTAATACTTCCCAAAGAAATAAAAAAAGAAAATCTTCAACAACACAAACTGATACATTATGTATCGCCAAAAGATTTTTCTTTTTTTAAAAAGATTAAGGACGAATTATTACTTACCGCGCTGGTTCAACCATATGATATTTTATTATGGTTAGAGTCAGACGATGAGAAAATTGCTAAACTCCTTTCTAAATTATTTGTAAAAAGAAAAATTGGTGTAAATACTGACTTAGATCTTTTTTCAATTCGAGCAGTGTGTCAATCTGAAAATCCATCGGAAATACTTAATTTTGCTAAAATGACACTGGGAAAAATTGCTTATTAAAAAGTAAAAAATAGTTGTATTCATCCTTTTTTTTAGGTGATATAAATGGATATTAAAAAACAAAAAGTTACGTATGAATAATTTCTTTACAGGCTCTGGAGTAGCTTTGGTAACTCCATTTCATCCGGACAATTCAATTGATTTTGATGCACTTCGAGCGCTTGTGCGTCTTCAACTGGAAGGTGGAACGGATTTTCTAGTTGTTCAGGGAACAACCGGTGAATCTCCAACTTTAAGTCAGGAAGAAAAAATGGAAGTTTTAGCAACTGTGTTGGCTGAGAACAATGGAAAATTAAAGATTGTTTATGGTGTTGGCGGGAATAATACCCTTGCTGTCGGTGAAACACTCAAAAAAGTTCCTGCTGGCGTAGATGGCATTTTATCCGTTTCGCCTTATTACAACAAACCGATACAAAGTGGAATTATAGCGCATTATAAGTATATTTCTTCGTGCACGGATTTGCCGATTATTTTATATAACGTCCCAGGCAGAACAGGCTCGAATATGTTGCCGGAAACAACTTTGGAGCTAGCCAAAATTTCAAATATCGTCGCAATGAAGGAAGCTTCTGGAAATATGGAACAAATAATGGAATTAATTCGGTTGCGTCCCGAAGGTTTCGGCATTTTGAGTGGTGATGATGCATTAACAATGCCATTAATTGCTGCTGGGGCACATGGTGTAATCTCTGTTGTAGCAAATGCATTTCCTGAGAAATTTTCAAAAATGGTTCATGCTTCTCTTGCTGGAGATCTTGCTATAGCACGCAAGGAACATTATGATTTATTGCCAATTACAAAAATGTTCTTTGAAGAGGGAAATCCTGGCGGTGTGAAAGTTGCTCTGAATGTCCGTGGAATAATGCAGGAAAATATGCGACTTCCATTAATGCCAGTTTCCACTAATTTGCGAAATAGAATAACAACGGAAACGAATAGTTTGTTAAAATAATACCAAATAAATTAAAGATCAAACCAGAAAAATGGAAAAATATAAAGCAATCGTCGAAGCGATAAAATCGGCAAAAAATATCGTTATTTCATCGCACAAATCACCCGACGGAGATTCCATTGGTAGTTCTCTTGGTTTATTTTATTTTATAGAGAGTTTGGACAAGAAGGCTACAATTTGTCATGCAGACAAAGGTTCTTTATCTCTAACTTGGGTTTTAGGAGCGCACGATATCGTTACATTTGAAGACCAACCTGAAAAATCCATTGAATTATTTGAGCAGGCAGATTTGATTTTTTGTTTGGATTATAACTCAGCTGATCGCGTTGGGCAGGATCTTGCGCCATTTTTAATTGAAGCTAGAGCAAAGAAAATAATGATTGATCACCACATGCATCCAGCAGATTTTTGTGATATACTTGTTTCAGAAACGAATGTTTGCTCTACTTCGCAATTGATATTTGAATTAATCGACAAATCTGGAAACTTAGATAAAATAAACGAGAAAATCGGAACGCCACTTTATCTCGGTATTATGACCGATACGGGATCTTTTCGCTATCCATCTGTTCATGCTCGAACACACGAAATTTTAGCCGAATTGTTAAAATGTGGAGTGAAACATTACGATGTGCACGAGAAGGTTTTTGACACAAATACAATGGATCGATTGCAACTTCGCGGTTATGTAATTAGCGAAAAATTGGAAATTTACCAGGATTATCCTATTGCAATTATGTCCATTAATGAAGAGGAATTAAATCGTTTCAACTTTAAGAAAGGGGATACGGATGGATTGGTTAATGTCGCTTTATCGATAGAAGGAATAAAAATAGCAGCGTTTTTTGCTGAAAAAGATGGTCAAGTAAAAATATCATTTAGATCTAAAGGAGATTATTTTGTAAATGTTCTAGCAATGGAAAATTTTGAAGGTGGTGGACACAAATATGCCGCTGGAGGAATTAGTTTTCAGCCAATGGATAAAACTATCGAATTGTTTAAGTCTTTGATTCCTAAATATTTCTGATGAAAAAAGCCCTTCTTTTAGTTGTTGTTCTGGCTTGTTTTTCATGTGTTGAAAAGAAAAAAGAACAGACTCCTGAAATCCATTGGGATCAGAAAAAGTCCGTGGATATGAATAAGAAGATGGCGGAGGACCAAGAAATCAAAATTAAACTCTTTCTTGCCCAGCATACAGATTGGAAAGTAGAGAAAACAGGATCAGGACTTTATTATTTTATTTATACGTCTGGAAATGGGGAGCAGGCGCAAATTGGAATGTTGGCGCAGTTAGATTTAAAAATAAGTTTGTTGGATGGAACAGAATGCTACAAAACAAATGCTGATGAAATCGATGAATTCAAAATCGATAGAAGTGATATTGAAACCGGTGTGCAAGAGGGAATTAAAAAAATGAAAATTGGCGACCGAGCGAAATTGATTATTCCAAGCCATTTAGCACATGGGCTGGTAGGGGATTTAAATAAAATACCACCATTGACAACAATTGTCGTGGATATTCATCTGATAGACTTGAAATTATGAAACAATTTTTATTCCTATTTTTTGCTATATTTTTTGCTTCTTGTAATACGGACGCTACAAAATCTATAAAAAAATCAGCAAAAAAAGTAAGTAAATTAAATATTCTTGACCAAGAGTATAAAATTATTGACAAGCTAAAACGGGAAGATGGAATCTCCATTTCTTGGTATGAAAAAGGCACTGGAGAAAAACTGCAGGATGGAGATCTTGTGCAAATCGACTATAAGGTGAAATTGAGCGATGGGACAGTCGTCGACGGAAACCATCTTTTGAAAAGTGAAAAATCCTCCCTGCCTTTTGTAATTGGATTTAATATGCAGACAATAGGTTGGGACCTTGCTTTTAGAGAGTTACGCGAGGGAGATTTTGTTAAAATTATCCTTCCTAGCAAACTTGCGCGAGGTGAAAAAGGATTGAAGGATAGAAATTCAAGAGTATTAATTCCACCAAATGCAGATAACTTATTAGTGGTTAGAATTCTAAAAAAAGAGACACCTACCAGATTAGTTGACGGAACAAAAGTTTGGTTATTAGAGGAAAATAAAACGGAAAAATTGAAATTCAACCAGAAAACACAGATTACTTTTCACGGAATTGCAAGCTCTCAAAGTGCACAGTTTTTTGTCAATACTTTTCGCTCAAATCAACCTTTTAGCTATAAATTATCCGATTATGGACTCGTTCCAGGCCTTAGAAAAGCGTTAATAAATGCTAAAAAATCAGACAAATTATATATTGTAGTACCGCCCGCTGAAGCCTACGGTTCAAAAGGATATCTCGACTTTGTTCGTCCAAATGAAAGTTTATTCTACAGCATTTTAGTTATGGATGTAACCAAAATTTAGGCTAATTGTTTGTATATTTGAAACTTAATAACTAAAAAACAAAGGCAATATTAAAAAATGCTTTGAAGATTTTATTATACCATGCAGAGATACATTACCATTATACTTTTTTTAATTTCTATAAATTCTTTTTTCGCTCAGAAAGTAATTGATACGCTTGAAACTGACCAAGGTCCGATGCTAATTTATGCAAATAGAACTTGGGAATACTTGAAAGATAAAGATTTTGACGGTATTTTGAATCCAACCATTCATTCCATTGTTTCCGAAGATCCTACTTTAAATTTTATTCAAAATTGGGATAACGATGTGTGTTACACTTCCGGAAGATCAAATGATTTAAATAAATTAAAAGATACACTTTGGCTGTGTGTTGTGGATGGTGAAAAAAATAAATTTCATCCGCCGGTTAAAGGTTTCGTTACTTCCCGATACGGCTATAGAAGTGGCAGACACCACAGCGGAATAGATATTGGTTTAACAACTGGAGATACTGTTCGTGCATGCTGGTCTGGAAAAGTGCGCTACGCAAAATTCAACGATGGTGGATTTGGTAACCTTGTGATTTTGCGCCATTATAATGGACTAGAAACTTTTTATGCACATTTAAGTAAATTAATTGTTGTACCAGATCAGGATGTTAAAGCCGGCGACGTAATTGGTTTGGGAGGAAACACAGGAAGATCTTACGGTGCTCACTTACATTTTGAAGTTCGATTTTACGATGCAGCAATCAATCCGGAAGAAGTTATAGATTTTGTGAAATATGAATGTAAAGACGAAAATCTCTTTGTGCACAAAGGATTATTTCGACCAGGTGCAAAACCTACAGATCTAGAAGACCACGGGGAAAGCCATGAACATGCCGAAAGTGTTCAGAAAATTCAAGCCGCGCAACGAAAATATTATAAAGTTAGATCTGGAGACACATTGACTGAGATAGCATCCCGAAACCAGACAACCGTCTCGAAAGTCTGCCAATTAAATGGAATACGACCAACGACTCCTCTGCAAATAGGAAAAAGTTTGCGTGTAAAATAATACACAGTGGTTTAGGTTAGTAACGTTAACATTTTTAGTTTACTTTTGTAAAGATGATGAAATTTAGATCCGTTTTTTTTAGTTTGATTCTATTGTTAATCCTAGCTGCTTGCTCAGATTTCAATAAAGTTGTGAAAGGTGATGATTACGCCAGAAAATTTACTTTGGCAAATGAAAACTTTGAAAAAGGCATGGTGCCTAAAATGAAGGATAAAATTTTCAATAAGAAAAAAACAAAAGAACCGAAATTACGAGACGCTTATCTCTTTAAATCAATCACTCTATTTGAACAAGTATATCAACGTATGCCAAAAACTGGCGAAGGTGAATTGGCTTATTTTAGAATCGGAAAGGCATACTATCACGTAAAAGATTATTACATGGCTGGCTATTATCTTGGCGCATTTTCGCAGCGTTATCCATACAGCCCTAAAGCACAGGAAGCTTTATTTTTATCTGCAATGTGTTCGGTGAACAATTCTCCTGAAATTTCTTTAGATCAAAATGATACGGATTTAGCGATAAATAATTTACAGCAGTTTATTAATACGTATCCTGAGTCAAATTTGGTTGATTCTTGCAATAATACTATGGACAGACTAAGATTCAAGCTGGAAACGAAAGATTTTGAGTCCGTTAAATTGTATTCAAAAACACAAAATTATAGGGCCGCATGTACGAGTGCATTGAACTTCTTGGAAGATTTTCCAAGATCAAAATTCAAGGAAGAAACCTACTACTTATTGGTAATTAATTCCTACTATCTTTCGGTTAACAGCATCGAAAATAAAAAATGTGAGAGAATAGAACAAACTATTGAAAGATATCGTACTTTTGTAACTGAATTTCCCAACACTGTATATAAAGTCGCCGTCAATGAGATTAGTGATAAAATGCACGGGGATTTCGAAGTTTTTTGTAAACAGAAAATAAATTAAGATGAATTTTAAGAACAGTACTGCAGAGCGTTCAACTATAACACGCGATACGATCAAAATGGAAAAAGAGACTGGTAATATCTACGAGTCAATTGTTGCCATGTCTAAAAGATCAAATCAAATTAGTGTTGAGTTAAAAGAAGAATTAACGTCTAAGTTGCAAGAATTTGCATCTTCAACAGATAATTTAGAAGAAATATTCGAGAACCGCGAGCAAATTGAAATTTCTAAATTTTATGAAAAATTGCCAAAACCAGTTGCAATGGCAATGCAAGAATTGTTGGAAGACAAGATCTACGTAAGAAAACCAGAAGAAAAACAATAAGAAATTAACTAACATGCAAGGAAAACGCATCCTTCTTGGAATTACAGGAGGTATAGCGGCTTATAAAATCGCATTCCTTGTTCGTTTATTGAAAAAATCAGGGGCAGAAGTCAAATGTATTTTGACTCCTGCCTCTTCTGATTTTATAAGCCCCCTAGTTTTGGCTACACTATCTGAAAATCCCGTTGGAATTGAATTCTGGGATAAAAAAACCGGCGTTTGGTCAAACCATGTGGAATATGGACTTTGGGCAGATGTTTTTCTAATTGCTCCCCTAACGGCAAATACGCTTGCTAAATTAGCACATGGAAGTTGTGATAATCTCCTACTGGCAACGTACTTATCTATGAAAGGCCAAACAATCGTTGCTCCTGCAATGGATTTGGATATGTACGCTCACCCTGCAACAAAGCGAAATTTAGAACAATTATATAAAGATAATGTCCGCGTTATTCCTGCAGAATCCGGACAACTTGCAAGTGGGTTAGAAGGAGAAGGAAGAATGGCTGAACCAGAAACAATTTTTGCTGTTTTACAGGAATTTTTCTCAACACTTTCCCAAACATTCGAATTAAAAGGAAAAAAAGTGCTCGTTACCGCTGGCCCAACCTACGAAGCAATTGATCCCGTTCGTTTCATTGGTAACCATTCTTCCGGTAAAATGGGATTCGAAATTGCGAAAGATTGTCTTCGAAGAGGGGCTAATGTCGTTCTTGTGTGCGGCCCAACGAAAGAAAAATTAACGCACCCAAACTTAACTTTTTCGCCAGTGAATTCAGCAAATGAAATGCTCGAAATTGTGCAATCTGAATGGAATAATTGTGATTATGGAATATTCTCTGCAGCAGTGGCTGACTATAGACCGAAAAATAAGGTGGATCAAAAAATTAAAAAAACGGAGGAGTTTCTAACCCTTGAACTTATAAAAAATCCAGATATCCTTTCTTGGGCTGGAGAAAATAAACAGGAATCTCAAACATTAATTGGATTCGCACTAGAAACCAATAACCTACTGGAAAATGCAAAAGGTAAATTAGAACGTAAAAACCTGAATTTAATCGTAATGAACACATTGGAAGACAAAGGTGCTGGTTTTGCAGGTGACACGAATAAAATTAGTATATTGGACAATCACAATAATTTTACTAGCTTTGAGTTAAAGTCTAAGTCCGAAGTGGCTGCAGATATTGTAGAATATATGATAAATTATAATTCATGAAATTATTGGTCCTAATATCTTTCGTTTTGATCACCTGCTTTACAGCAAAATCGCAGGAATTGAATTGTCAAGTAACAGTAGTTACGGATGCACGATTAGAAGTTACTTCAGTGGAAAAAGAAATTTTCGTGCAGTTGCAACAGACGATGTACGACATGATGAATACCACTCAATGGACTAAAGATAAATTTAAATTGGAGGAACGTATAAATTGTAACATGCAACTCCAAATAAAATCTATTCCTTCTCCTGGAACGTATGAAGGTTCCATGCAAGTGCAATATTCACGTCCAGCATTTAGTTCATCTTATAATACAACAGTTTTTAATTTTCAGGACGACGATATAAAATTTGCATATTCTAGAAATTCAGTATTGATATATGCACCAAATCAGTTTAGAGATAACCTAACTTCGATTATGGCTTTTTATGCTTATTTCATTATCGGAATGGATTACGATACTTTCTCATTGAAAGGTGGAACGCCTTATTTTACGGAAGCACAGCAAATTGTATCCAATTCACAATCCTCTGGAGCACCAGGTTGGAAGTCAAGTGAAACAGGAAAAAGAAATCGTTTTTATTTGGTCGACAATATCCTACACCAATTATTTGAACCGCTTAGAGAATGTTTGTTCGAATACCATAGAAAAGGAATTGATCTGTTGTATGACGATAAGGTAAAAGGACGAAAAGCTATTTATGATGCACTGTCAAAATTGAATAAAGTGGTTGCAACGCGCCCTAACTCCTTAAATCTACTTAATTTTGTACAAGCTAAAACAGTTGAATTAAAAAGTCTATTTGCAGACGCAGAAACCAAAGAGAAAACGGAAATTGTTAATCTTTTGAAACGTTTAGATCCTACAAATGCTTCAAAATACCAGGAAATTCTAAATTAATGCTACACGCACTTCGGATTAAAAACTTTGCACTAATAAATCAGATTGAATTAGTTTTAAAACCTGGATATACTGTAATTACAGGTGAAACTGGATCCGGAAAATCGATATTATTAAACGCTCTTAATCTTATTCTTGGCGAAAGAGCTGATTTTTCGGTAATAGGTCCAGAATCTGACAAGGCTGTTGTAGAGGCTGAATTTGAAATCAAGGGATTCCATTTGGAAACTTTCTTTCAGGAAAATGATCTTGATTTAGAGGATCGTACAATCATTCGCAGGGAAATAAATATAAATGGTAAGTCGCGCGCTTTTATCAACGATACGCCCGTTTCTTTAGCTATTTTAAAAAATCTTACAAGTTCTTTAGTGAATATCAATTCCCAATATAACACCCTGGAATTAAAAAATAAAACGTACCAATTGGAAGTATTGGATACCTTGTCTGATTTACAGTTTAAACGCTTTGATTTTAATGCTTTATTTAAAAAATTAAACGAACAAAAATCACTCCTTTCCAACTTGAAGAGTACCCTTTCCTTAGCATTACAACAAAAGGATTATACAAATTTTCAACTTGTTGAATTGGAGGGTTTACTTTTAGATTCAGTTGATTATTCATCGGTTGAATCGGAATTGAAAAAAATAGAAAATGGGGAAGGTCTCATTTTATCTTTTTCCGCGATAATTAGCACAATTGAGGATGAAAATCAATTGGTGGATAAGTTACATTCCTTACGTGTCATTTTGGATAGATCCAAAGGTTTGGATTCTGCAGTGGATGAATTATCGGTTCGCTTGAATGCTGTTTTAATCGAATTGAACGATATTTCTTCAGATGCTTCGCGCGAATTAGAATCCGTGGAAACGAATCCGCAAAAACGGTTGGAATTAACAGAATCGCTGAATCATTTCAACCATGTTCTAAAAAAGTATTCGGTCCGCAACCAACAAGAGATGCTTGAATTGAGAGATCGTTTACAAAAAGAATTATTCGATACAGAAGCTACGGAACGTCAGATTATTCAGTTGGAAGAAGATGTTAATAAACGGGAGAAAGAAGTTACAGCCAGAGCAAAGGAATTACACCAAGATAGATTGAAAGCGGTTCAACCTGTTGCAGCCGAACTTCAGGAAATATTGGAAGAATTAAAATTACCTAACACAAAACTCTCCTTTCAATTAGCGGAAAGAGAAGACTTAAATCAATTTGGTCTAACCGATGTTAATTTACTTTTTTCTGCAAATGTTGGAATTGAAACCGTTCCCATTGAAAAAGCTGCTAGCGGTGGTGAATTATCCCGCGTTATGCTGGCTTTGCAGAAAATGATCTCAGAGAAAAAAGTATTACCAACGATATTATTTGATGAAATAGATACTGGAGTATCCGGCGATGTTGCTCAAAAAATTGGCGCACTTCTCCAAAAAATGGGAACGCATTTCCAATTATTAGCAATTTCACATTTACCGCAAGTTGCAGCAAAAGCATCTAACCATTTCAAAGTGGAAAAAGAAATCATTGGGAACCGCACAGAAACGAAAGTTAAATCGCTCGAAATGGATGAGCGAATCGAAGAAATAGCGCGTTTAATGAGCGGTGAAAATATAACTCCCGCAGCAATAGAAACAGCTAAATCCTTAATGAACTAAATGCCAGATCAATTTAAACTTTCTTTTGATATTCCAGAATTTTCAACAAAAATTGAATATGGAAAAAATATTCTATTTCTAGGAAGTTGTTTTTCAGATGAAATGGCAGTTAAAGCAAAATATCAAGGTTTTAAGGTTCATTCAAATCCTTTTGGAACTATTTTTCATCCTTTAGCTTTAAGTCGATTTATTAACGAAACTTTATCAGCACAAGTTATTTCAGAAAGAATCATCCAACGGAACGATTTGTATTTCTCTTGGGACGCTAGTAGCTCTATTGTTGGATTATCAGAACAAGAACTAATTTTAAATATTCAAAAAGCAAGATCTGATTGGAAAGAAAAGCTTTTAGGTGCAACGCATCTATTTGTGACATTTGGAACAAGTTGGGGATATCGTTTAAATAAAAATAATTTGTTAGTTGCAAATTGCCATAAATTTCCTGGTTCTAATTTCACAAAAGAACTTTCATTACAAAATGACATCGTTAAAGAATGGAAAGAAACTTTAGTACTTCTTTTAAAATTTAATCCTTCGCTTAAAATAATTTTTACCGTGAGTCCGGTACGACACATTAAAGATGGTTTAATTGAAAACAATAGGAGTAAGGCAATTTTATTAGATGCTGTTCGAGTTCTTGAAAAAGAAGCAAATTGTTCTTATTTCCCTTCTTATGAAATCGTCATGGATGAATTAAGGGATTATCGTTTTTTTAAAATTGATCGAGTGCACCCAAGTGAAGAGGCTATTCAATATGTATGGGAAAGATTTAAAGAAACATATTGCACAGCGGAAACAATTAAATTGTCAAATGAAGTTTTCAAAATCCGTTTGGATGAATCACATACCAGTTTGTTCCCTGATAGTGAAGAAACGCAGTTGCACAAGCTTAAAACAGCAGAGCAACGTAAACAATTTTTAAATCGCTATCCAGAAGTTCAGCTGGATTAGAAAAATCTACTGGAATGGCATTATTATTTAAAATTTACTACTTAAATAATAAATCATTATTTTTAATGTGTTTTATATATACATAACTTTTAAAGAATGAAACAATACTTGCTACTCTCATTATTTTCATTAACAATAATTATTACAACTAGCGCACAAAATTTTGATTGGGGTAAAGCATTTGGGAGTCAAGATTGTCAACCAATGTCAATCGCTGTAGATGCAGCAGGAAATAGCTATATGGCGGGTTATTATATGAATACATTTGATTTTGATCCAGGGATTGGAACATATTTTTTAACACCGAATGGATCCGCAGATATTTATTTATTGAAACTCGATGTAAATGGTAATTTTCTTTGGGCAAAATCAATAGGAAGTAATGGTGAAGATGGCGGATATTCAATTTTTCTGGATGATTTTGGAGGTGTTATTGTTACAGGAAGTTATACTGGAACAGTAGATTTTAATCCAGGTCCAGCAATCTATAATTTA
>CANJSS010000075.1 GCA_947476955.1 Flavobacteriales bacterium | reverse complement strand
GTTTAAACCTTTTCAAATCCAATAAGACAAAACGCGAAGAAGAAATTGTCTCGATTAAAGACCTCAATGACCCACAGCTGGATGATTTGGTTACTCCAGCATTTGCAAATGAACTTCGGGAAGAAATTGAAATTATTGATGGTGTTTTTGACACATTTGACCGAGAAAAATACTTAAGGGGAGAAATAGCGCCTGTTTTCTTTGGTTCTGCCGTAAATAATTTTGGTGTTCAAGAATTATTGGACACTTTTATAGAAATTTCTCCTTCGCCAATTGGAAGAGAAACAGATATGCGCTTCATCGAGCCGAATGAGCCTAAATTCAGCGGTTTTGTCTTTAAAATTCATGCTAACTTAGATCCAAAACACCGCGATAGAATTGCTTTTTTACGAATTGTCTCGGGTAAATTTGAGCGCAATACGTTTTATCACCACGTTCGATTGAACAAAAATTTCAAATTTGCGAATCCAACGTCCTTTATGGCGCAGGATAAAAGTGTTATTGAAGAAGCATTTCCTGGCGATGTTATTGGTTTGTATGATACTGGAAATTTCAAAATTGGCGACACCTTGACGGAAGGAGAAAAAATGCTGTTCAAAGGAATCCCTTCCTTTTCTCCAGAAATATTTATGGAACTTGAAAATCTGGATCCAATGAAATCAAAACAACTGGAAAAAGGTATCCGCCAATTAACCGACGAAGGTGTTGCGCAAATGTTTGTGCTGCAACCGGGAAACCGAAAAATCGTTGGAACGGTGGGTCAATTGCAATTCGAAGTTATTTCGCACCGTTTGCTGCATGAATATGGCGCAAATTGCCGATTCGTTCCTAAAAATTACCACAAAGCATGCTGGATTACAACCGATGATTTGCAGCAACTTTCTGATTTTAAACAAGCAAAAGGGAATTATTTGGCACGCGATAAAGACGACAATCTTGTTTTCCTAGCGGAAACTTCTTTCTTATTGGCAATGGCGGAAAAAGACTATCCAGCGCTTACGTTCCATAAGACTTCTGAGTTTAAACTGGACGCTTAAAGGAGAAAACGATTCCGACTGTTTGGAAGATTCGTCAGAGACGTGCTATTTCTATCGAAGCAATTTTGCGTTAGGGAGTGTAGTGGAAATCCTTTTTCTTTTCTTTCAAAAGGAAAAGATTGGAACAAAAAGCCCGACCCGCAGGGAAACGCCCATGTGCACAAAGAAATAATGGGTGATTTTTTAGGCAGGATTTAATTCCTCCCAGTTCGGTAAGTTTTCGAGGAAAATCAAGCTGCTGTTGCTTCTGTCTATTTTACATGCGATATTTTCCAAGCCATTTGTAAGGATTAAAAAATCAACATTTAGCGTAAAATTATACTGTGCGATTTGCCGAAAAACTTTTTCTGTAAGCTTTACTTCCGGGGCTTTACACTCAATTATCATCCTTGGATTTCCGTCTTTTCCAAAAACCACCACATCACAGCGACGCGATAATTGGTTGACTTCAATTGCCATTTCGGATGCAATCAGACCAATTGGAATTTGTTTTTCATGGATTAAATAATGTAAAAGATGTTGCCGAACCCATTCCTCTGGTGTAACCAAAAGATCTTTTTTGCGCACCAAGCATTTGACATAAACGAGAGATTTTTTTCGTGTAAGTTTCAGTTGAGCAACTGGAAAAGATAGCGGTGTAAACATTTTCTCCAATAGAAATCACATGCCAAGCAGCAATAATTCAATGTCTTTGTATTTCAAGTCAAATACTTTTCCGAGCACTTCGCTTGTCAAGGTTCCATTGTAAATATAAACGCCACCCCTAAAACCTGGATCGTTTTTTATCAAATCGCGGCAACCTCCCTGATCTCCCATTTCTATTAAAATTGGCGAGAAAATATTGGAGAGTGCAAAAGATGCTGTTCTAGAAACGCGCGATGCGATATTCGGCACACAATAATGAATAACGCCATGTTTCACAAAAGTCGGTTCAATATGATTGGTGACGCGGGAAGTTTCAAAACAACCGCCTTGATCAATACTTACATCGACAACCACAGTTCCTGTTTTCATGCTTTGAATCATTTCATCTGTGACAACACAAGGCGTTCTTCCAAGCGGTGAACGCAATGCTCCAATCACTACATCCGCGCGTTTGAGTGATTTATCCAAAACTTTTGGATTCAAAACAGAAGTATAAATTCGCACGCCAATATCGTTTTGCAAACGACGCAGACGCGTTAAAGAACTATCAAAAACCTTCACAGAAGCGCCCAAACCAATTGCTGCGCGCGTTGCAAATTCACCAACTGTTCCGGCACCGATAACAACAACTTCTGTTGGAGAAACACCAGCGATTCCACCGAGCATGATTCCTTTTCCTTCGTTGAAAGAAGAAAGCAGCTCCGCAGCAACCAAAATAGAAGTAGTACCAGCAATTTCCCCCATCGTTCGAACAACAGGATAAACACCTTCTTCGTCACGGATATAATCCCAAGCAACAGCAGTAATTTTCTTCTGCATCAATTTTTGCAGAATTACTTTTGGTTGAATAGAAATTTGCAAAGCGGAAATAAGCGTCTGGTTTCCAGACATTAAATCCACTTCTTCTTCGGATGGTGGCGCAACTTTAAAAATAATATCGCACTGATAAATTTCTTTTGAATCGTGGCAAATCTCTGCTCCTGCTTCGCTGTATTCGTTGTCTGAAAAATTAGCTCCTTCCCCACTCTTAGATTCAATTTTCACGCGGTGTCCGTTCGCCACGAGAAGTGAAACTGCTTCCGGAACTAATGCTACTCGGCGTTCTTGAAATGAACTTTCCTTTGGGATTCCAATAAATAAACTGCCTTTTTTTCGGGCAATTTCCAACATTTCTTCTTTTGGGAGAAGGCTACCTTGCTGAATTAATTTTTTTAGAATTTCGGGATCGGTAATCATTGCTCTACTGTTAGTGTGCGTGAATTGTCGTCTAATTTACGAATATACACCCAAATCGTATTATCTGGTAATAAATTAGCGATTTTTTCTGGCCATTCAATAAAACAAATTCCGCCATTGTAGAGCATTTCTTCTATACCAATGTCGAAAGCTTCCCGTTCATCCTTCAAACGGAAAACATCAAAATGGTAGACTTTACCATACATTGCACTGTCGTATGTGTTTACCAAGGAATACGTTGGAGAACCTTCCAACTCCTGAATGCCCATTGCAGAAAGCAATGCGGAGATAAAAGTAGTTTTTCCAGCTCCCATTTCGCCATCAAAAGCAAAAACCTTGTTGTGCAGAAACTCTTCTAAAAAAAGTTGCGCTGTGGCAGGAATATCCTCAAGATTCTGAATGTGAAATGTCATTTTAAAAAATATGAATAGTAAAACGCAAAATTATTTTTTTTAAATTCAAATCAACGCACTTTATTTCGGATTCATTACAATAAATGGAATAAGCATTTCTTCTAGTGAAATCCCACCATGTTGGAAGGTTTGTCCGTAATAATTCACAAAATGGTTGTAATTATTTGGGTAAACAAAAAAGTCGTTTTCTTTGGCAAAAACAAATTCAGCAGACATTTTGATTTTAGGTAAAAAAGCATCTTGCGGATTGGCAACGCGGTATACGTCCTTTTGGTTGTAGGATAATCCGCGACCAGCTTTGTAGCGAAGGTTGGTATTGGTGTTTCGTTCCCCAACAATTTTTATAGGGTTTGTCACTTTTACGGTTCCGTGGTCGGTCGTAATCACCAATTTCGCACCAAATTCCGCTATTTTTTTGACGATATCGTGCAACGCAGAATGTTCAAACCAAGAAAGTGTCAAGGAACGATACGCAGCTTCGTCGTCTGCTAATTCCCGAATCACTTCCATTTCGGTGCGCGCATGGGAAAGCATATCCACGAAATTATATACGATAAAATTGACATCGTTTTCTTTCAATTCGTTCATGGTATCCAACAATTTTCGTCCAGCATCTAAATTAGTGATTTTCGTGTAAGACCATTTCACTTTTTTACCCAAACGGGTTAAATTAGCCTCCAAAAATTCTTTTTCGTGCATATTTTTCCCGCCTTCATCTTCTTCATTTTTCCACAATTTCGGAAATTTCTTTTCGATTTCACTTGGCATTAACCCAGCAAAAAAGGCATTTCGCGCGTATTGCGTTGCGGTGGGTAAAATGGAATAAATAATTTCTTCTGTTTCCAGTGAAAAATATTTTGAGAAAATTGGCTGCAACACTTTCCATTGGTCGTAGCGCAAATTATCGATCACCAAAACAAATGTTTTTTCCTTGCCAATGAAAGGTGCGATTTTATCCTTCATTAAGGTATGCAGCATTTGTGGCGCATCTTCTGTTCCGTTCAACCAATCGGTATAATTGCGTTCGATAAAGCGTGCAAAAAGGTTATTCGCCTCTTTTTTCTGCATTTCTAGAATTTCACGCATCCCAGAATCTTCGATTTTCTCCAACTCCAGTTCCCAAAAAACTAACTTACTGTATAAATCGCTCCATTCAGCTGCATCCAATCTGCCATTCAGCAACATTCCCAATTGCCGAAATTCCACCTGGTAATTGGAATTTGTTTTTTGAGAAACTAATTTGCTTTGGTCCAGATTCTTTTTGATACTCAATAAAATTTGATTCGGATTGACTGGTTTTATCAAATAATCGGCGATATTGCTGCCAATTGCTTCTTCCATGATATGTTCCTCTTCGCTTTTTGTTATCATCACGATTGGCACGTAAGGCTTGGATTCTTTGATTCGAGCGAGCGCTTCCAATCCGGAAATTCCCGGCATATTTTCGTCCAGAAAAATAATATCGTAGTTATTTTCGTTGCTTTTGTCTACGGCTTCCGAACCACTATTTACAGCATCAACGGAGTAACCTTTTGATTCTAAAAAGATAATATGTGGTTTCAATAACTCGATTTCGTCATCTGCCCAAAGTATTTTGCCTTGCATGTGCGCTTTATTTTATAGTTTTGAATTTGATTTTAAAATTATTCAATTGCGACCGATTCTCAACCGAAATAACAAAAAGAAAATTTTTAACGATCCAGTCTATGGTTTTATTTCAATTCCTGACGCGTTTATTTTCGATTTAATTGAACATCCTTACATGCAAAGATTGCGCCGAATAATGCAATTGGGAATGAGTCACCTGGTTTATCCTGGAGCTTTGCACACGCGTTTTCACCATGTTTTAGGCGCAATGCACTTGATGTCGCTCGCTATCGCAACGATTCGCAGAAAAGGCCACGAAATAACTTCGGAAGAAGAACGCGCGGTTTTGATTGCAATTTTATTGCACGATATTGGCCACGGACCGTTCAGCCATGCCTTGGAATACGACATTGTGTCTGGTGTTAGCCACGAAGAAATTTCCGGATTTTTCATTGAACGCTTGAGCAAAGAGTTTGGCGAAGATTTGGAACATGCCCTTTTAATCTTTAAGAACGAATATCCAAAACCTTTTTTACACCAATTGGTTTCCAGTCAATTAGACATGGATCGCTTGGATTATTTGAACCGTGATAGTTTCTACACTGGCGTGAGCGAAGGAATAATTGGAAGCGACCGTTTAATTGAAATGATCAATGTAAAAGATGGTAATTTAGTTTTGGAAGAAAAAGGCATTTATTCCATCGAAAAATTCATCGTTGCGCGCCGCCTAATGTATTGGCAGGTGTATTTGCACAAAACAGTTGTCGCGGCGGAGTTTATGCTGATTCATGCCTTGCGCAGAGCAAAACAAGTGGCAAAATCCGGGCAAGAATTATTTGCTAGTCCAACTTTAGCGTACTTTTTGAAAAACGACGTGAAGATGCACGATTTTGAGTCCGACCCGCGCGTTTTGGATCATTTTGCAGCCTTGGACGATTATGATATTTTGGGCGCGTTGAAAGTTTGGCAAAACCATTCAGATAAGGTATTGTCTGCACTTGCAAAGCGCTTGGTGAATAGGGATTTATTCAAAATTGAAATTTCCAAAGAACCCTTTAGTGCGGAACGTTTGCAACACGAGCGCAAATTGGCTCAAAGCCATTATGAGTTGGAAGATAGCGAAGTAGATTTCTTCGTTTACTCCGATATTTTGAGCAATAAAGCATACAACCAGAAAAAGCAGAACATAAACATGCTAATGAAAAATGGCGAAATTATAGACCTCAGCGAAGCGTCAGATAATTTAAATATTTCTGCTTTGGCTAGCCCGGTGGAAAAATACTTTTTGTGTTATCCGGTTTGGAAGTAATAGAATTAATTTTCCATTATTTTATTGTTTTGCTACCAAGCTCAATTCCTAATTTTTCATAGGCAACATCGTTTGGTTCCCAAAGTTCAATTTTATTTCCTTCCACGTCCATGATATGAGCAAATTTTCCGTAGTCATAATTTTCTATACTATCTAAAATTGTTACACCTTCATTTTTTAGCTGCTCGATGAGGTTTTCCAAATTTTCAACCCGATAGTTGATCATAAAATCTTTTGTGGAAGGCTCAAAATACTTTGTTTTTTCGGAAAATGGACTCCATTGTGTAAATCCTTTTTTTGTGCTGTCTGAGCCTTGTCGCCATTCAAAAACAGAACCGTATTGATTGGTATTAAATCCAAGGTGATTTTGATACCACTCTCTCATTTTTTTAGGATCTTTACATTTAAAGAAAATCCCGCCGATTCCTGTTACTTTTTTAATTTTGGATGTTTCTTCTTTGTTATTAATTAAAATGTTATTGAGAGCGAAGCCGAAACAAAACGAAGTAAGAATTGCTAAGCCGATTAGTGTGTTTTTTTTCATTTGATAATAAATACTGAAACTTTCAGATGAAATAATATTTTTTGAATTTACGAATATAAAATTTTTTAATGGTCAAACTTTTTTGATTTTTTCTAAAAACTAACCTTCACAGTGTTTTTTCGCATTTGTATTCCATTCGAGTTTTCGAAACCTGTAGGTATAAAAATTAACAGCATGAATTATTGGCAAAAAAACAATTTCTCAATCCAATAAATTCAGCAAATCGTCTTTCGACAAACTTTTCACTGCATTGCTATCGATTTTAATCAAATCATCGATTAATTCTTTTTTTCCTGCTTGGAGCACTAGAATTTTCTCTTCGATTGTATCGGGACAAATAAGTCGGATCGCCATAACATTTTTCTTTTGACCGATGCGGTAACAGCGGTCAATTGCCTGATTTTCCACTGCTGGATTCCACCAAGGATCGACTATAAAAACATAATCTGCTTCCGTGAGGTTTAATCCCGTCCCACCCGCTTTCAAACTGATCAAGAAAACACGCGTTGCATCGTCTTCCTGGAAATTCCGCACACGTTCTGCCCTATCTTTCGTTTTTCCAGTTAGGTATTCGTAGCGAATGGAACGCTCGTCCAAAGCGGTTTTTATCAAATCCAACATCGTTACAAATTGCGAAAAAACGAGAATCTTATGCTGGGAAGATTTCATTTCAATCTGCTCTATCAATTCGTTTAATTTGGCCGATTCACTGCCGTAATATTCCTCATCACTCAGCAGAGCGGGAGAATTACAGATTTGGCGCAACTTGGTGAGACCTTGCAAAATATGCATGTTTTTATTCGCCAATTCCTCTTTATCGCTATTTTGCAGATACAGCTTGAATTCATTTTTATAGGTGTCGTACACTTTTCGCTGTTCCGCTCCCATTTCACAGTAAATCACCATTTCGGTTTTATCCGGTAGTTCGGTTGCGACCTGCTTTTTGGTTCGCCGCAATAAAAACGGATTCAATTTTTGTTGCAATTCTTTTGCGCGCAAACCATCCTTGAATTTATCGATTGGAATGGAATAATTATCCTTGAAACGTTGCTGATTCCCTAATAACCCAGGACTAGCAAACGAAAATTGCGCATATAAATCAAAGGTATTATTCTCGATTGGTGTTCCTGTAAGGACAATTCTATTGCGCGCTTGTAACAATCGAACTGACTTATAGCGCTTGGAATCTGGATTTTTAATCGCTTGCGACTCATCCAGGAAAATATAGTCAAAACGAAAATCTTTTAAGAACGTAATATCGCTCAGCAATGTCCCATAAGTTGTGAAAACGATATCGTATTTTTCCAATCCTTGGTGGTCTTTTTGTCGGTCCAAACCATAAATCGTATGGTATTTTAAAGAAGGGGAAAATTTTTCTATTTCTTGTCGCCAGTTGAATAGTAGCGAAGTTGGCAGAACAATTAAATGTGTTTTTAATCCATTTTTTTCCTTTAGGGAGAGAATAAATGCTAAAACTTGAATGGTTTTACCAAGTCCCATATCGTCTGCCAAGCATCCACCAAAATTAAATTCATCCAGAAAATGCAGCCAGTTCAAGCCATGTTTTTGGTAATCCCGCAATTCTGCCTTTAGTTTTTTAGGAATTTTCACTTCCTCAATGTGTTCAAATCCAACCAATTTCGATCGGTACATTCGAATTTCTTCCACTACTTCTTGCGAAAGAACCTCATCCTCAAACAAATCATCTATCACAGAAAAATGAACTTTTGCTGTCCGAATTTTACTATCGTGGACTTCTCCGGAACGGAAAAAGGAAGAAAATTTCTCCATCCATTCTTTTGGCATCATTCCCATTCTTCCGTCTCCCAATTTCACAAAACGTGAATGGTTGTGGAGCGAACGCTGAATATCTTTCAATCGCACTTCCTGGTTGCCAAAAGAAACTTTTACGGAGGTATCAAACCAATCTATTCCGCTGGAAACGGAAACCGCAACTTTCATCTTGGAAGGGCTCAAGTTATTGTTTTTCAAATCGTTGAACCCGAGCATTTCTATACCGTCCAGCGACCAATTTTCGAAAACATCCAAAAACCATCCTTCGTCCAAAAAATGTTTCTTGTGCAGGTAAAAATAATCGAAGCCTTCTTGTTCCGTAAAATTTGGATGCATCCGTTGCACATTTAAAAGCATTCTGATTTCTGCGGATTCGTCTCGTGCAACTTCAAACGGTTCATTTACAGCATCCAAAGCGTAAATTCGTCGTTTACTTCGAATTGGAACTTCCACTTTGCCGTAACGCATCACCGGTGTTAGTAATACGAAATCCTCGGATTCCGATAAATAAATTAGCTTTTTCAATTCGCCATCAAATCCTTGTTCAATAAGTTGCTCTTCCCTAGCAGGCTTCAAAAAGGAATATTCAATGCTAATTTTAGATTCTAAATCTGCAAGAATAGTAGCTCTGAAATCTTCAAATTTGGATTGGTGAATCAGCAATTTATTATTTTGCTTTTTGAGGTAATTGAGCACCCGAATAATATCGACATCCGGAATAAAAAGCAACTCATTTTCCACGCGCAAAAAATAGGTGTAAACGAGTTTAATTTTGGAATGGGACAATACTGTGCCATCTATGAATATTTTTGGAGTAATCTGGTAAAAGTTATCTTTTTGCACCACCTTGAAATGCAGGTCAATTTCCACTTTTCTTAACGTAACCGGTTCAATCGAACTAGAAGTGATATTGTCGGATTTTTTGAGATTCAAGCAATAAACATCTAGCTCCAAAGGATTTTTAACAACAGCACGCAAACCTGCAATTTGAAGCTCGGGAGACAATTTTTCCGAATACCGACTTTCCTCACTATTGAATTGAGAAATCGCCATGTAAAATTTCATTTCAAGCGCTTCTTCCGTTTGCAGCAACAATTTCTTCGCATTTAAGGAACGGATAGGATTTTTGATTTTTCCGTCTTTGGTTAGTCCGGAAGTCATTACGTTCACATAAAAATCATCCGAATAATGGTTTTGTCCAAAAACAATAAAAGAGTGTCCTGTTAATTGCTCACTTGCAGAAAATTCCATTGGCGCATGATTCGATAATTTCAAGGCAGCAGCAATTTTAAGCTTTCCAGTTTCTCCCATAGAAACTAACCCTTTGATTATCGGCTGAAGGATAATGGTATTGTATTCCAATTTAAGTTTAAAATAGTCATCTAAATTGGTTTCATTCTCCAATCCATAATCCGCAACTTTTTTCTGCAGATAGTCCAATCGAAAATCAGAATCAAAGAAAACACGTGCGGTAGGATTATCTTTCAACACATACATTGCTTGTTCCTGGTGCTCGCACAAATATCTTTTCGGCATTTTGCAGGCGCATTCGAGCGTAAGGTCGCCATTGTGAAACGTAAGATTTACCTCGTTTCTTTCATAAAATGAACGTGAAACAGAAATTGTAGCACTGCCGTAATCTATTTTTTCAATGTGACTATTTCGATAGGAGCCAGTTGAAGTTGCGCTAAGGTGTTCTAGAATAAATGTATTCGTAAGTTGCGAAAAAGAAAAATCCAAAAATGAATACAGAAAAGGATGTGCCGACAACATATCATCACCAAGCATGGAAGCGTCGTGCAAACCAGTTTTACCCACTAACATATTATCTGCAGCCTTCAAAACGGCAACAATATGTTTGCAAACCTGCTCAACGGCAAAAGGACACGTGCACGAAGAAGAATGAATTTTACCTTCGTATAAAACAATATTAACCTTGTACAAACTTGCACCAAGAGCAATTGCAGTGATTCCCAATTTTCCAACGATGAGATTTTCTACCAGCACATCGTAAGCTCTCGCTCTAACTTGGGGCGTTGTTTTGTTGTTTACATAGTTTTCAAAAAGCTCGCTAGTGAACATGCATGCAGAATTTTTGGGATAATTCGCAAAGGTACGAAAACCGAAACTGATATTAAACGCTAACTTTTTTTATATTTTTTTTAAAGCATTGAATCGATTTGCATAAAATTTAAGCGCTTTCCAAAAATTCGAAATTATGTCTATTTTTTAGACTGATTTTTTTTTACATAAATAATTTTAGTTTGTTTGCACGAACAAGAATAAAATTTGTAAGTTTAACTCTATCAAAAAGGAATTGAGGCATTTAGAGTTTAATTTTTACTAATTTATATTCGTTCACTACTACATGAAAAGCATTGTTTCAAAACTAATCGTTGGCATTTTCTGTATAGTTCTTGTTCCAGCACTTTCGCAAGAGAACACTTATTTTTCCGGTTTTCAGTCGAATTTAGTTGTTCCAAATACCTTAGCTCAAGATTCAATTGAATGGATTGAGAAGGAAGAGCAGCGAACTATTTTTTCCTCCAGTTTTAAAAGTTTGGAAGGAGATGTAAAATTGATTTATAGTAAAAGACCGATAAACTTTTGGAATGAACAACATCAATTGATTCCAATTGATCCTGAATTGAGGACATTTAAAAATAATTCTTGGGCAGCGACACAGCAACCATTTCCAACTTATTTATTTGAAAACGGCAGTTTTGCAATCAGTTTCCTAGAAGGATCAGCGATAGCAAATGTTCTCACTTTTGGTAAGAATTGCAAAATTAACGGCCAATTGATCCAGACAGAATTTCAATTCACAGGAAACAAGAATACCCAATATAATGTGCTGCCCGGTATAGATAAACAATTGATTTTTTATGAAAACGCGGTAAAGTATAACTACATTCTCCATGAAAATGCTGCTCTTCCATCGAGTGGCATTATTTTCTCGGAAGAAATTGAATTACCAGATGGTTTCCAACTTGTGAAAAATTTAGAAAACGGCTCAGAAATAGCGGATGGTTGGGCTGGAGATCTCCTTGTTAAAAATCTGGTTGGTGAAACCGTAAGCACCATTTACGCGCCATTTTGTTACGATGCAGACAGCAATTTCATACTTGCGGCGTATTCCGTGAAAAAAGAAAAAAACAATTTAACCCTGGAAATAAAAATACCATTCGACTGGTTAAACAGTGCGGAAAGAACTTTTCCACTGGTAATAGATCCAATAATCACAGGACCTACAACAAATTGGATTGGGGGAAGTATGCCTTCGTGTATTCTTCCACAATATAATAAGGATAGTATTTTAGTAACAATTCCAGCAAATGTGACGATAACTGCGTTGAACGTAACAGCGAGTTTTTATGCAGATCCTTTTACCGGAGCTACGATGAACCAAGGTTCTATGCTTTTCAGCACAAGTTGCGGCAACACACAAACGTATACAATTACTGGCAACACCGCTACTTTACCAGGAACAGGATACTTAGAAAACTTTAATTTAATGAATCCGCTAACATGCTGTTATACAGAATCATGCACTTCTGCAACCTTCTATTTGCGCATGCATTTGGGAAGAACAGGGCCCGGAACAGGATGCAACACAACCTATATTCGTTACGATCCATTTACAACTTTATGGCCGTTTAGCGCGGTGGTAATTGGTAAAACAGCAGAAACTTACGGAGGGAAATGGGCTGTTTCCCAAGCACCAATTTGTTCGAATACCTGCACAATAACAGGTAGAGCGTATGCCATTTATGGCGTTGCACCCTACACATTTTCACATCCTTGGTCAAGCGAAGTTGTTACGCAGGGAACAAATGTTGGTTGTGGAAATGGAGCGAATTATTACCAATTCACCCTAAATATTCCAAATTGTCCGGATTTTTGCGATACCAACTTCACCACTTTAAGTGTTCCTCCAGCTATTGTTACGGATGCATGTGGTAATAGCATCGCAGGAATGAATGCCGTTGCCGTTCCAATTAAAACAGCTCCTCAAGTTTCCGTTGTTTGGGACAGTATTGTTTGTTCAGCGGAACCATTCACAATCAATTTAAGTTCCTGTCTGCCAAATTCAACCGTAAATTGGCAAAGCGATACAAGTTCGGGATCCGGAAATATTACCGGAACCATTTTTACTGATAACTCAATCGTACAATCTAGCTATACTGCTTTCACAGAGCGAAATGGATGTTTTTCGGATACGGTAAATTTTTCAATGCAAACCGTTCCATTGCCCAATGCCAATTTTTCAAGTTCTATGGAGTTTGGAATCTTAAATACGCCAATTTATTTTACCAACCTTTCCACAGTCGCTACAGGAACAATTATCGCCTATTTATGGGATTTTGGCGACGGGAACGCTTCGTTAGATCCAAACACAGAACACACTTACCCAGCACTTGGAGTGTATACTGTTTGTCTAGAAATATTTACAGAAGATGGTTGCTCAGAAATTTATTGCCAGGAACAAATTGTAGCGCCAGCTGAAATAAGCATTCCTAATATTGTCACGCCGAACGAGGATGGAAAAAATGACCTTTTAGTATTTCAATATTTAGATTATTATCCGGACAATCGCCTAAAAATAGTGAATCGATGGGGGAATACTGTTTACGAAAAGGAAAACTATACCAACGATTGGAATGGCGCTGCGCTATCGGAAGGAACCTATTTCTTTCTACTCACCCTGAATGGGAAAGAAAAAGAATACAGTGGTTTTTTTCAGCTGGTAAAGTAGTCATTTTTGAATTATATGGCTATTCTGTCTGAATTGGAAAAGTAAGGTTTTATGATTT
>CANJSS010000074.1 GCA_947476955.1 Flavobacteriales bacterium | reverse complement strand
GATGCGGAATGTTTTACCCAAAGAAAGTATTACCCTATTTTTAAGTTAAAAGATATGCGTTTGGCTTTTAACGACGATTCGGCGATTTCTTTTGAGGTGGGATATGGCTTAACAGATGCATGTTTTGCCCTGAATTTATCTTCAACGAATTTTAAGATTTTAGAATTGAAAGAATATTTTGTTGAATAAATAACCTTATCTTTTATTCTATTTTAGAATAATTTCAGCTTTTATTTACTTAAGACACGTGTGGATCATACCTTCTTCCGGTTGTATTCTCTTATAAATCAGCTGAAGGCGAAAGTTAAGCTGAATTATCCGCTGTTTTGAGTCGCATAAAATTTGAAAATCCTTAAAAAATTTCTTTCTTTAATATTTTTATTACATTTAGGCATGAAAAATTTATACTTTTTACTATTCTTATCGTTTTCAGCTTTCGGACAACAAACAATTAATGGAACACTGCAGCACGGTGGATTGTCGCGCTCCTTTATATTGTATGTTCCTGCAAGCTACACTCCTGGAACTCCAGCGCCATTAGTTTTCAACTTTCATGGCTATTCAAGCAATGCGCAAGAACAGATGTTTTATGGAGATTTTCGTCCAATCGCAGATACTGCAGGTTTTTTGCTCGTGCATCCAATGGGAACACTGGATGGTTCCAATGTCCCTTATTGGAATTCTGGATGGGGCGGTGCAGTTGACGATATTGGTTTCACCAGCGCATTAATTGATTTTTTAGCGGCTTCTTATTCTGTGAATTTGGATCGTGTTTTTAGCACCGGGATGTCGAATGGTGGATTTATGAGCTATACCCTTGCTTGTTCATTGAGCAATCGTATTGCAGCAATTGCCTCTGTTACAGGAACGATGAATGCGAATCAATCGCTCTCCTGCAATTCCCAGCATCCTATGCCTGTTTTGGAAATTCACGGTACAGCGGATGCTACTGTTCCGTATGATGGCAACGGTTTTATGGCTGCAATTCCAAATGTTTTAGCGTATTGGGTAAATTTTAATAATTGTTCAACAACTCCGCAAATAACTGCTGTTCCAAATTCAAATTTAATAGATGGTTGCACTGCTGTTCATTCGCTTTATTCCGGAGGGAATAATGGTGTTGATGTGGAACATTATCAAATAATTGATGGTGGCCATACTTGGCCTGGTTCAGCATTTACAATTGGCGTAACAAACAACGATTTTAGTGCATCAAAAAAAATATGGGAGTTTTTCTTGCAGTATGACATCAACGGAAAAATCGGAACGAATGCAGTTAGTGAATTAATGACGGAGGACATTTCGATTTTCCCAAATCCAGTGATTGATAAGGTGTTTATTCAAGGATTTTCACAGCCATTATCAGCTGAAAATTGCAGTGTTTATTCGGTTGACGGCAAACTATTTACGATCGATTTTTTAGAAAATAACACATTAGATGCTACCAATTTTGAGAATGGGATTTATTTTCTGCGCATTGTAACAAAAGAAGAATCTGCAACCATTCAATTTGTGAAAAATTAATCTACTCAATAATTATTGGAGAGAAATAATATAGTTAATTCTTTCCGAAAGTAATTAACTAAAAAAAGCCAATCTTTCGACTGGCTTTTTTTAGTATACATTAATTTTTAATTACCCGTAACCATTACTTTATACGTAGTAAAAAACAATCCTTTTTTAATGGAATAGTCTACTGTGGCAACTTTTGTAATTCCACCATTACTAGCAGCTTTTACGATGCTTAAGTCAACGGGTGTAATAGCAAGATTCAAAAATAATTTTTTCTGAGCAACACCTGTTTTTTCAATTTTGTTTCCTGTTGCGATTCCTGGGTAGGACATCGTGCATGACGCAGCTAACATCGCTACTGCGGCAACTGCTAAAATTTTCTTTTTCATATCTGTACTTTATTTAGCAGTAACAATTAGTTCCTTCTTTGAAAAGAAAAAATAATTGGTTGTTTTCATATCAATTGTTGCGATTGCTGAAGTTATTTTTCCATTCTTCGCTGCTTGTTTTAAACCAAAATCTTTGTTTAGGAAAATTATTCCAAACAAAACTGTTGATTGAGACTTTCCTTTTAAACTGCCGATTTCGGCTCTTGAGGCTGTAACAGGCAATGTCACAGTGCAGGAAGATACTGCTATCGCTAATGCCCCTACTGCTATAATATTTTTTATATTTCTCATCATTTCTTTAGATTATTCACCGTATACTCTAGTAATTGTTTTTGGGAAAAAGAACACTTTTGTTGTTACTTCTACAGCTCCAATAACTGTAATCTTTCCATTTGCTGCCGCCGCTTTAATCGAAGTATCGCTATCTCCGATAATTTTCGATTTAGCAACACCTGTTTTTGTTCCCATTGGCTCACCTGTCAATTGATAGGTTTGTGATACCATGCAAGAACTTAAGGCAATAATGCTAAATGCCATAGTTAATAGTTTCTTCATTTCAGATTGTATTTAGTTTATTTTGGCTAATATAAAGCTTAATTTTTTAGAAAATTATTTAAAAACGATTTTTTTGTTTTCTATCCATTGTTCTATTCGAACGAATCTTCTGAAAACTCCATATAGCCTTTTTAGAAGGTTCAAAAATGGCATACGGTTTTACTATTGTTCCCAAATGACAGCATAATTCTAAAAAAAAAAATGGGCACAAAAAAAAGCTTCATCGCTAGATGAAGCTTTTTGTTGGCCCACTAGGGCTCGAACCTAGACTCTTCGGTACCAAAAACCGACGTGTTGCCAGTTACACCATGGGCCAATTAAAACACCGCTACTGGCTTTGCGATGCGAGGGCAAATTTAGCAACAAATTTTAAATTTGAAAGCGATTTAAGAAAAAAAAGTTTTTTTTTTAAGCTTGGAAGGATCACAAACTTTTGAAAAGATTTTTCAAAATTAAATAATTTGGCATTTTTTCACTTTTAATGGATAACTTCCTTGCATTATATTTTTAAATTCGCACATCGCAAACTTTTCATTTGGAAAAAATTGCCTTCAAAAAATTAATATTACAAGACAAAAAATAGAAAAGCATGAGTTACAAAAAATGGAATGTATACCTAGGTTGGTTGGTTTTTCTAATCGCGACAGTAGTTTACTTTATCACGATAGAAGATACAGTGAGTTTGTGGGATTGCGGAGAATATATCACCGCAGCATATAAGTTAGAAGTTGGTCACCCGCCAGGTGCGCCATTTTTTATGGTTCTCGGTAGATTATTTTCCTTTTTTGCAGAACCAGAACATGTTGCTGTTTGGATTAATCGATTATCCGCTATTTGTAGTTCCTTGACAGTTTTGTTTATGTTTTGGTCGATAACATCCTTATTGAAAAAGATTTCTTTGCGCGATAAAACAGAAATGTCTTCTGGAGATAAAATTGCCATTTTGGGCAGCGCAATTGTTGGTTCTTTGGCTTACGCATTCTCTGAATCCTTCTGGTTCTCTGCTGTTGAAGGGGAGGTATATGCAATGTCTTCTTTGTTCACCGCAGTAATTTTTTGGGCCATACTAAAATGGGACGAAGAAATGGTGCATGTTCAAAACGGAACGCTTTCTGCTGAATATGCACCAAACCGCTGGTTACTATTAATCATGTTCTTGCTTGGACTAGCGATTGGTGTCCATTTATTAGGAATACTAGTGGTTCCGGCAATAAGTTTTGTGATTTACTTTCGCCATAAAAAAGTGGCTGATTTTAAAGGGATTTTAATAACAGGGGTTCTGTCGGTAGCAATTCTTGGTTTTATTCAAGAGGCAATTATTCCAGGCTCTATTTCTTTGGCATCTTCCTTTGAGGTTGCTTTTGTTAATTCTTTGGGTTTACCTTTTTACACTGGAACTATCTTTTTCTTTGCTTTATTGGTTTTGGCCTGCGTTTGGCTCATTCGTTATGCCCGAAGAAAAAATAACTCGATCGTTTACAATGCAACGATGGGTTTAATTCTTCTATTAATTGGTTACGGATCTTTTGCGGTCATCGTAATACGTTCAAATGCTAATACTCCTTTAGACGAAAATGACCCTGAAAATTTAGTTACGTTACACTCGTATTTAAAACGTGAGCAATACGGTTCTGCACCAATTTTATTCGGTCCGCAGTGGAATTCAAAAGAGAATTCACCTGAAATGTATAAAAATCGTTCCCCTTTTTACGTGCGTCGATTCATCGTTTCTAAAGGTGAAAAGGTTTTAAAGGCTTTTAAGGATGAAAAAAGAGCAAATGCCTTTGCTAAGGAAAATGCTGCTTCCGTTGAGGAGAAATACTTTGAATCGAATGCGCAAGAAAGATTAAATAGCGTTGCGACCTATGCGCAAAGTGTATTCTTCCCACGTATGTATTGGAGTCAGGAACCGCAAAAAATTAATGGCTACAAGGAATGGTCTGGTTATGATGCTAATGATGGAACGGTAACGGAAATTGGAAGTGACGGGCAACGTTTGCCTTCTTTTGGTGAAAACTTGACCTATTTTGCTCGTTATCAGGTGAATTGGATGTATATCCGTTATTTCATGTGGAATTTTGCTGGTCGACAAAATGATATTCAAGGCGATGGAGATAACATGCGAGGAAACTGGATTTCAGGATTTAGTGCCGTGGATAATGCCCGTCTAGGAAACCAAGATGACGGAGCTCCATTTTATACTTCGGAGAATCCTTCGCACAATACATTTTTCTTCTTGCCATTAATATTGGGAATTATCGGTTTGTTCTTCCATTTTTATAGAGCACCGAAAGATGCATTTGTTGTATTGCTGGCATTTTTATTTACAGGTTTAGCAATTGTGGTTTATTTGAACCAAAAACCAATGGAACCTAGAGAACGTGATTACGCTTACGCTGGATCTTTCTATTTCTTTGCCTTGTGGATTGGTATAGGTGTCTATGCACTGTACGATGCTTTTACGCGCTTTGAGAAAAAAGATTTGGTAAAAACGTTGGTTGTTGCAGGAGGGGGATTATTGCTTTTCTTGATTGTTGATACAGGAAGTGAAGTTTCCATGCCAAATACTATTTCATGGTTATTAATTTCCGGAATTGGAATAGGAGCAATTGCACTAATGATGGGCTTGAGAAAAGTATTAAAACAAGATTCTCAAGGTGCTATAGTTGCTGTTTTGTTGGGATTATTTGTCCCTGTAATTATGGGAATGCAAGGGTTTGATGACCACGATAGAAGTTTGAAAACTTCTGCGCGCGATCTTGCTTTGAACTATTTAGAATCGTGTCAGAAAAATGGAATTATTTTCACAAATGGCGACAACGATACGTTCCCATTATGGTACATGCAGGAAGTTGAAGGTAAACGAACAGACGTACGCGTTTGTAACTTGTCCCTTATGCAAACGGATTGGTATACGGATCAAATGAAGATGCGTGCCTACGAGTCTGATCCTTTGCCAATCAAATTTACGGAAGATCAAATCCTAATGTATGCTGGAAATACAGATCAGGTATTGTTCACCAATTTATTTGAATTATTCTATTTGAATGCTTCGGATGAGATTTTGAATAAAGTTATTACTATGCGTGTGAAAAGCAATGGTCCAGCAGTTGCTAACGCATTGGAAACGTTCAATGCACAAGTTTCAGGTATTCTTGGAGGGATTTCTTCTACAAATCCAAACGCAATGAGTAGAATCGAACAATTGAAAGTTGACCTTATGACAAACAAAGGAGCAACTAGTGCGGAAGCAGTTTATGCAAAATACCGCGCGGCATTTGAGATTCTTTCTGGAATTCAAAATGGATTGATAACGTTGCCTGAAGGACAAGCTCAAAGTTTCCAGAATCTTTTGACAGAATTTGAAAAACCTTGGAATACAACAAATCTAAAGGATGCAATGGCATTTGTTCGCGATGATAACAACCTAGTTTTATACCAAGGACAGAGAATGGTGCGTGTTTTCCCAAGTTCTGGGTTTGTACTTCCAGTTAATAAAGAAAACGCAGTTAAATCGGGCGTTATTCAAGCCAATCAAGCGAAAGAGTGTTTCGATGCATTGACGTTTACATTTGAAGCACGCGGTCTCACACGTGAACAAGTAATGATGTTGGATATTCTTGCTAACAACGATTGGAAACGAGGAATTTATTTCTCAAGTCCTGGTGGTTCTGATGTTTCTCTCGCGTTATACCAAAAAGGCTACATCAAACAAAATGGAATGGCATTCGAACTGAGTCCATTGAATAAAATGGAAGACCGTTATTCGGATAAAATGTATTCTAATTTAATGCAATTATACGATTATGGCGCAATGAATAATCCAACTGTTCTGACGGATTATTATACACGTCGCCATACTTCTCAGTACCGTTTGCATTTTGCCTCGTTGGCAGATGATTATTTAACTAAAGCGGATCGCGAAATTCAAATTCGTGACAACAAGTTGAATAATATCAAGTTGTTGCTTAAAAATGGTCAAACGCAACAAGCCAAGCAGTTGGAAGCAACTCTAATTGGGGTAGATGGAAAGGTTGCAGAATATAAAAAGAAAGCTGCAGCTTTGATTAATCGCTCTTTGGAAGTGATGCCAGCAGATATTGTAATCGATTATGGAGAACCAAATCCTGGAAGAGGGAAGTATGAAAGTGACGGTATTAGTCTATCTGCATTTTCAGATGGTATTTTACACGATTACATTGGAATTTTATATAAGGCTGGCGACAAGAAATCTGCTGAAAAACTTGGTGCAATTGTAGCAAGTCAATTGGAATCTATCCTTAGGTATTACGAATTAAGCGATGTTTCTTTTGCTGCGGCTCAGCGCAATACTGCGGATTTATATGCTGCTTTAGACGCTTATTTTAAAATTCATATTACGGCAATAGATCCGGAATTTGGCGATAGAAATGGCGCATTAGCAAAACGTACCCAAGCCAAATTGAAAAACCTTTACGATTCTGTTTTTCCGAATATTTATGATGGTTTAGGCAAGAAAGCTAATGATAATGGTGAAAGTACCCGCCGTGGCACTCGAGCAGGAAAATATGCAGCAATGCTTTTCGATCTGCAAGATTACTTGGAAGGTATTGGTGTGCATTACGGATATTTACAAGGCAAACCAGCGCCAGCAACAAATCAAAATCCATCGGAAATGAGTTTGGAGCAAATGATGCAAGAAATGCCTATTTCTGATTCGATGAATCAATAGCCGCAAAGCTGAATGAAAATTTTTAAAGTCCCACGTTTTTTTCGACTATTTTTCCCGAATAAAACGTGGGATTTTTCAGCTTCAGAAAAAGTAATTTTCCTAACTTTTGACGATGGCCCAGACCCCCAAATAACACCATGGCTGTTGGATTTTTTAGCAAATAACAATATCGTTGCGACATTTTTTTGCGTTGGTGATAATGTTAAAAAGTTTCCGGAAATATATGCTCGAATTTTAGCGGAAGGACATGCTGTCGGAAACCACAGTATGCACCACCAAAAGGGAATTAATGTATCGTTGAAGGAATATATTAAATCGGTGGAATTAGCTAGCCACTATATTGATTCTATTTTATTCCGACCGCCATATGGTCGCATGTCGATTAGACAAACCTATGCGTTAAGAAAAAAATATGTAATAATAATGTGGTCTTGGCTATCTTTCGACTATGAGCCATCCATTTCAGTGCGAAAAATTATCGCGAATGCAAAAAGACGCATTCAAGCCGGAGATATCCTTGTTTTTCACGATAATTCAAAAACCACGGATCGTTTGAAAGTAATTTTACCAGAACTAATAGAAATTGTCAGGGCAAAAGGATTCGGTTTTTCCAAAATTCAGAAAGATTTGTGAGCAGACGGAAAAGAGAATTTTTTTATGGAGTATAAACCATTGATTAAGTGAAAATTCGCTTTCTTTTTAACGCGTTTCCTTCGGAATGGATTTTTTATAAATTGGGACGGAGGAGCAGGGTTCGCCATACATGATGGTGAGAACATGGTCTTGTAGGTGTTTAATTAATTCCACCATTGCGAAGTCTGGAGCAGCAATATCGGAACATCCTTTTATGATTATTTTTCCATTTTTTAATTCTTCTGTGGAAATCTTTTGAATCGCTTGCTTAATCAATGTTTTTTCCAACTCTATTTTCGAGCCAACTAGATAATCCACAGCGATTCCATTAAGTTTCGAGGCAACTAGCATATAGGCCCATGTAGGAATAATTGCGTCTGCAGTACAGTGAATATATACCGCTTTATTTTTGAATTCATCCCAGTTATGCGACCTTATCCATGCACGAAATTCCTTTTCTTTAAGTATTAAACCTTGCCACAGGTGATTGGAGATATCGATACCAATGATTTCGGATTTCGGTTTAAATGTTGCCAGATCCAAAGGAATTAGCCCGCTATCTTGCACACGATTAATAATTTCTTCCATGCTATAAAATTAAGATTTTCTGAGAGAAAAGTTGGTAAAAAAATCATTTGAAATATGGTTTATATATTTCCACCAAGTATATTTGTTGAAATTAACTATATGAAAAAAATTCTTTTATTCTTGGCCGTTATGCTGTTTGCCGCATGCTCAAATAATACTAGCAAGATTAACGGCAGGTGGAAGTTGGAGGAGATTGATTATTCAAGCTATTTTGAATCGGTTTCAGATGAGGTGCGTCAATTTTTACAGGAACAAATGAAATCTGAATTCAAGCGCTTAAAGAATAAAACTTTTTTTGAGTTTAAACTAGATAATACTGTTTTGCTTGAAGCACCGGATTTTATGGGTAAGCAAACCTTGACGAATGGAAAATGGTCAGTTAATGCTTCTAAAGATTCATTATTTTTGGAATTGGCAGATATAGAAGCATATAAAATTCTTTCCTTAAATGATACTGAAATGGTTTTGACAACCAACGAGGCTCCCAATCGGATTCTGCGTTTATCGAAGATAAAAAGGTAATTTTTTTCGTTAACGAAATAATAGGACATAGTGTCAGTGTTTTTATAGGGCATGGCTTTTGTCTGTAAAATGGTATGCAAAAACATACTCATCCATTTGGCTCAAGTTCAGAAGCGATTTTATATTCGTTATTTGTTGTTGTTTCCATGTGGTTAGTTTTTTGGGCGGATCATCTATTGAAGTTTAATAGCTATGAATATGGTGTTCTACCAAGAAGTTTAGAGGGTTTAAAAGGAATTTTTTTTATGCCATTAATTCATTCTCAAAATGACGTTAGACATATTGTGAATAATTCGGTACCCACTTTTTTTCTATTAGCAGCATTGGTTTATTTTTACCGCGAAATTGCTTTCAAAGTGTTTTTTTACGGATGGATACTTACAGGGATTTTAGTTTGGGCCTATGCTGAAAACAAAGGATCTTACCATATTGGCATGAGTGCATTAATCTATTTGTTAGCCGCTTTTTTATTCGTTTCCGGTGTTCTTAGAAAATTTCTACCACTTCAAGCAATTTCAATGTTTGTTGTTTTTCTGTATGGAAGTATGATTTGGGGTATTTTTCCAATGGAGGAAAAGGTTTCTTGGGAAGGCCACTTAATGGGGTTTGGAGTTGGGATTATTTTTGCTTTTATTTTTAAGGGACATGGACCGCAGCGTCCAAAATTCCAATATGAAATCGAAAAAGAGATGGGCATTGAACCGCCTGATTTAGAAGGGATTTATCTTGAGAAAGTGCGGCTAGCGGAGTTAGCGGAAGCGGAAAAGCGTCAAATTGAAAAAGTAATTGTTTACCATTATATGGATAACAAGCCTTTTATGGCTTCCAAAGAAGAAACTACTACTCCGGTAAATATACCTGTGGACGAAATTCCGCCAGTAATTGACCCGTCCCTCGAGAAACTTCCGCCCAATTTTTAGCAGTAAATTCCACACACAAATAACCAGAAGTTTTAAGGGTAATATCTTTTTCTAAAAAATAGGAAGCAATTTGTGAAATGCCATCGTTGTGACCAATGAAAACAAGGTCTTTTCCATGTTTTAAATTCCAAATTATTTTTAAATACATTTCCCGATCACATAAGTATAATTCGTCTGAAAGTAGCGTTTTACCCATGAAAACAAGATTAGTTAAAATGGCTAATGTTTCCTTTGTTCGCGAAGCGGTAGAGCATAAAATAACTGCAGAACTCCAATTTTGTTCTCTTAAATAATAGCCTAAAACATTGGATTGAATAACTCCTTTAGGAAGTAGTTTTCTGTCAAAATCTTTCCCGGATTCTGATATTTGATCTGTTTTGGCGTGGCGAATAAGGTGCAGTTTCATTGCATTTTTATTTTTCTAATTGAAGTGTACTCAAATATACAAGAAAAGAGGTGCCAAAACAAAATTTGTTTAACCAAAAGGAATAGAAAAACCAGAAGTTTAGATTTTATTTTTTTTACTATCCTAGTAAATAAAGTGTTGGATTCAAGTAGTTTCAATTCTTTATTTTATCTTAGCAAAAAAAATAAAGATGAAGAAATTACTACTTATTTCAAGCTTTTTTAGTGTCAGTATTACTTTTGCACAAATCACACTGCAATCTGGAGATTTTGCAACGGGAGGAGATACGATTCGGATGAGTCAAGCAAACGATAATGGCTATGATTTCCAAGCAACCGGAGCTGGCTATTCTTGGGATTTCTCGTCTTTAGTTCCAGTTTCTCAAACCTTGAAGGATTTTCGTTCTATGTCTGGCGCTCCAGTTTTCGTGAATTTTACATTTGGACTTTTTGCCCCTTTAAAATACCAGGCTAGCTATTTTATTGAATCTTCTGCTATTCCAATTGCCCAAATAACTTCTTTTTTACCGGTTACAATTGAAGATATTTTTCAATTTACTCGAATCAATGCCGTTGGCGTAACTTCCGTAGGTTTTTCGCTCGTTGTGAATGGTCAAGCCATACCGTTCAAATCGGATACGATTGAAAAAAGATATGAATTACCAGTTGCATTTGGTAACTCACATTTTTCTCGCGGCTATACAAACATAGATTTTAATCCTATTATCGATGCAACGTGGAACCAGCACCGAACGCGAACAACAGAGGTGGACGGCTATGGTTCTATCACTACTCCATATGGAGCTTTTGATGCATTGCGCATAAAACATGATATTACAGAAATTGATTCTTTATATTTTGTGTTGCCAATTTTTGGAGGAACTTGGATTCCATTGCCTATTCCAAGCAGCCACGAATATGAATGGTGGACAAATGGTGAAAAAGAACCAATCTTAAAAATAACAACAAATGAGCTTGGAGGTAATGAAACAATTTCGGCAATTGAATATAGAGATATTTATCGCGGATTAGATGCTGGGATTTCAGAACTGCCATTCACTGCAAGAATTTATCCCAATCCGACGCAAGATAATCTATATGTTGTTTCTTCCGAAAAAATAGAATCTATTCGAATAATTGATGCAAAAGGGGTTGTGCAATTTGAAAAAACGAACGATTTAGATTTTTTCTTTACTTTGGATATTTCTGAATTGGCAGTTGGAATGTATCAAATTCAACTAATTTCTACCTCTAAAACAAGCGAGCAAACTTTTATTAAAGAATAGTTCACAGATCTTTTCGTATCTTTGCATCAAAGGCAAATCGGTCTATCGCTGTCTCGAATTTTCGGGAGAGAGGAAAGTCCGGGCAGTATAGAGCACCGTACTTCCTAACGGGAAGGCTCCAATATAATTGGAGACAGAAAGTGCCACAGAAAGGAAAACTACTCAAACTAGCGCAAGCTTCGTTTGAGAAAAGGTGAAAAGGTGAGGTAAGAGCTCACCGTATCAATGGCGACATTGATTGCAAGGTAAACCTTACGGACTGAAAGACCATGTATACCGAGGCTTGAGGGCTGCTCGCCCGATCTCGGAGGGTAGGTCGCTTGATCCCAATCGTGAGGTTGGGGCTAGATAAATGATAGGCAATTTGATGTTAAATCAGATAACAGAACCCGGCTTATAGATTTGCCTTTTTATTTTTAAAATAGTGCTTGGTGAAACGAATAATAAACGAGGGTTGTTGTGTTATTTTTCTGTCGGAGATAAATAGCGCTTTTTGCCTTTTTCCATCAATATAGTATTTTATAGATGTCAAGCTTAATTGAAAAAAGTTGGATCTTTGTATTTTCTTAACACAATCAATATAAACAATAGTTGTTTTGCCCTTCGTATTTGTTAAAAACAAAACATCTCCCTTAATAATAGCACTAGATAATTTGAGATAATTTCTTCTTAAGAAAAAAAAGCTTATTAAAATCCAAACTATAAAAATTAATAAAATAAAATTTGGCGCATGAGTCAGTAAAAATAATGCAGTGAAAAAAGCAAAATTCAATATAAAAGCAAAGAATAAGAGCAGTTTTTTATAAATATCAAGAGTGGAAACAATGATTTCATCATGGTTGTTTAAGCGGACTCTTAAAGTCTCTTTTTCCGACATAGGTTCGTTGTATTGGGATGCGAAACTACAACTAAAATAAAGAAATAAAAAATTTATTTTAAAATTTTTCTGATTCTAGGGTAAAAGTGTTCTAAGAAAATAGGGCTCCAGTTAGTTTTTTTAAATTCATTATTCTGGTAGGGGTAAGAGCTCTTTTTAGAAGATAAAATAGGAAATATCTTCCACCGATTGTTTAACCGTTTATTAACGGATTCGTTGAGTATATAATCAAAGAAAGCAAGCGCATTTTCGTAATTTCTAGCTTGGTTAACAATTCCAAAACACGCCATATTATAAAAACTTCCTCCATTGGATTGATTTGGAAAAATTATTTTAAAATCATTATTTTTCTTCGAATGATATTCTGAATAACTTGTTAAGTAAATTGAATTAGAAACAACAGTATCTTTCATCGAAGCATATTCCGCCGAGTTTTGGTTCATTTTCTTGATCCAATTTACAGAATTCCTCCTGTTTTTGTTGCCCGATTTGTGCAGTATGGAAGCATAAAAAGGATAATAAAAAGCAGCATTTTGCAGCGAATCTATTGTATGTGATTCATCCAATAGATCTGCGTAGTTTTTAATTTTATTTGTAGAATCCTTGGAGACAGCAATTACATATGGATCTATGCCTATTCCCGCCCACGTGGATTTTTTTGAGCGGTAGTTTTTAGCCAGTTTTTTTGGGAATTTTTCACTCTGAATTACCTGTAAAAGGTTCGAATTATCCAATTGATTCATCGCATAAATAGAAGATAAAATAACAACGTCAATTTCTGTTTCAACTCCTTCGCGCACTAGCAGTTGTTTTAAACTATCCGAACGAAAATGGCGAATTTCAATTTGAATACCGAGAGATTTCTCAAAACTGTGAAAAAGAATTACGTCTTTTGATTCTAAACAATCCGAAGCAATTACAATTTCTTGTTTCTTGGATGGTCGCGCTTCTTCAATTGTGCAGGCTGAAAAGCTTAATACTAGAAAAAACCAAAAAAGTGCCGGAAATACTTTAAT
>CANJSS010000073.1 GCA_947476955.1 Flavobacteriales bacterium | reverse complement strand
TTCAGGGTTACGTGCAATTCCTTCTACTGCAGATCCACCGATTCTTCCGATACCGATTCCTGCTCCTAGAACTGCTAAACCTGCTCCAATTGCTGCTATACTTCCGTACATAACTATTTGTATTATAAAGTTACTATTTATTAATGATGCGCTTCTTCAAGTGCTGCACCGATAAACAATGCAGAAAGCATTGCAAATAGATACGCTTGTAAAAAAGCCACCAACAATTCCAACACAGATATAAACAATGCCATAGGAACGGATAAAGCTCCCCACGCTGCATTTTGATTTATAAAGATGATAGAAATTAAAGCCAAAATGATAATGTGTCCTGCAGTCATGTTTGCAAACAAACGAATCATTAAGGCAAAAGGTTTTGTGAATATCCCAACCATTTCAATTGGGATCATAATTGGTAACAATGCAATTGGAACGCCAGGAGTCGCAAAAATATGTTTCCAGTAATTCTTGTTAGAAGACAACAAAGTTATAATTAAGGTACATGCCGATAAAAACAGAGTTACTGTTATATTTCCTGTTAAATTAGCTCCTCCTGGTATTATTGGAATCAGGCCCAAGAAATTATTGAACAGGATAAAAAAGAAAATAGTTAACAAATATGGAAGGTATTTTGTGTGTTTTCCATTGGAGATATTTGCCTTAGCAATGTCATCACGCACAAAAACGACTAGCGGTTCTAAAAATTTAGCTAATCCTTTAGGTGAAACGGCTCCATTCTTTTTGTAAAATTTAGCAACACTAAACATAATAACCAAGATTAGTGTAGCACCAAAAAACAAGGATAATACATTCTTAGTTATTGAAAAATCCCATGGTTTTATGCTTCCATGAACATGCCCATCCTCGAAAGTTAATTCACCATTATTTAATTTGTAAATTTTCTCATGAACCATTGCATAAGCAGCTGCAGGACCAACACCAATTACATAATCAACACTTTCATTGGTTTTTTTATCAATCGTTTTTTTGGATATTCCATGATAAAAATTCTTGGAAGAAAAAGTTTTTAAGCCATTATCTAGGATAATAATAGGAAGATACACGGAAGTTCCCCCATGCTCTGGACCCCACAAGTGCCATTCATGGGCGTCTTTAATGTGGTGCATAATCATGTCACTTACATTAAACTCTTTTTCATGGCTTATTTTATCATCATTTTTTAATTCAGAATTATTGTTTCCTGCAGCAAAAACGAAATTCAAAGGCAGAATTGCAATAATAATTATGTATAAAACGCTTAATCTGTTTTTTAATGACATTTCAGATGATTTTCTTGTTTAAAGTCTCAAATTTTCGGCAAAGTTAAGTAAACTTTATAAAAAAACAAGTTAAAACAATAAAGAAAAATTAAAAGAATTGGAAGATTTTAATGGATAGGAAATAATAGCGTAAAAAAGAAAAAAAAATCGATTTGAAATAGTGTTTTAAACTCGTATTTAACTAATTTTATTATTGATTTTAACCAAAAGATAAGATTGAAGAAACAGAAGTTCAACAACGATTGCTAGCAAATGAAAACCAATTATTCGGACATTATTTATTTGTTTAAAGGCCATAATCCCAACAATAAAAAAGACAATTAACATCTGCACTGTTGTCAACAATAGGAACCTAAGCGTAAAGTCTTCTGCATTTTTATTTAGTCCAGGGGCAATAATTAATGTTCCAATTAAGAAAATCCCTGCGCAGGTAGACACAATATAAATTGCTGTTAATTTATCCATTAACAATATGTCAGAATAAACCATACCTAAATAAAGTAAAAGAGACGCGCACATGAAAGAAATAAATTGTACAGCGTATTTTTTTGTTTTATTCATCTTCATTTCCCATTTTTATAACTTCTCTTATTACAATTACAAGCGACGTCATTACTCCAAAAAGCGAGAGTCCGATTGTCCACCAAGGCGTTTTTGTATTATATTTTTCATCCAAAAAAGTACCAAGCCAGGTGAAAAATGCAATTATTGCGCCCATCTGAATTCCCAGAGAAGAGAAACGGGCAAATTTTGACACGTTTTTTTGGTTATTTGAGTCCGGCATCTTAGTCAGCCAAGTCTTTTGATCGATTTTCCGGCGAGATAGAAGTTGTATTTTCTTTAGAACCAGCATGTGTCATCGAACAAGAACCCAAAAATAGTGCGCCTTCTTCAATCACCAATCGCGTTGCTTGAATATCACCGACTATATTGGCTGTTGCTCGCAAAATTAATACACCTTCAACAGACAATTTTCCGTCAATTCTACCTTCAATTTCCGCTTCTTGGCAATTCAAATTTCCATGAACAACCCCATTTTTACCGATTACTACCGCACTTGTAGTAGCAATGTTTCCTTGCACTTCGCCGTCAATTCGCAATTTGGAATCCGAAAGAATATCACCAATAATCTTCGTTCCTTCCACGAGTAGATTCAAACGTTCTGGACTCTCAAATTGTGATTTTTCTTTTCTATTTAGCATGTTTTAGTAGTATTCGTCATAAAACAATTGGTAATCTGATAATTTTTGAGTGTCAAAAAGAATCTTCATATTTTCCTGCGTAATAATTAAGAGCTTCGCCTTTTGAAGATCCAGCAAATGTTTTCGTGTTTCCTTAAAAACGCGCAAATATTCTTTTGCTTTTAAATCGTCTTCAAATTCCTGCACAACAATCACACTCAAATCGTCGGTAAAAATTTTTGAAGCTGCTTTCAGTTTATTTCTGCTGAAAAACTCTTTGTTAAAGTCTGAAACCTTTGTTTTTGAAAGACTGGAACTTTCATCCTTATCCAAAAAAACAATTACCCATTGTGGGGCATTTTCAACAAATCTATACGGCGATTTATTTGAAAAATCTATTGGTTTATTTTCAGAATACCCATTTTCGATAATCCCAATCATCTCGTTTGCCCGAACAGCTTCATCGGTTTTTGGATATTCTTTCACCAATTGTGTTAAAACTGGCAATAATTCTTTTTTATTATTCGTCATTTGGCCCATACTCATTGCTTTCAACAACATGTACTTTGAACGAAACTGGTTTTCTTTTTCGGTATCAATTACATTATCAGCTTTTGAAATTACCGGGTAATAAACACCTCTGTTATACCGCTCCAGCACAGCTATATATTCTTGTTCTGCGAGAGCTTCCCGTTCCTTGCGTTTTACGAAAAATTCGGGATCTCGCAAATAATTTGCATAATCAGAATTGGGATATGTTTGAAGAATATATGCTTTTTTTTCAGCTGCCAAATCCGCATTTACACCTTGGTTCAATTTAAACAATTGATAGGCAGAAGAAAGATCTACCTCTCCTTCTGTTTTTCGCTTTAAAACAGCATTGAATTGCGTTTTTGCTAATTCTGGTTCATTTAATTGATCTTTGTAAATAAGTCCTGCAGCATACAAGGCTTCCAACAAGCGACTCTTAGAAACTGCCATCGCGGAATCTGTAAGCGGAATATCAGCCAACAAATTGTCTACTGTCATGCTATCTATTTTCACAATTTCCTGCACCACTTCAGGATTTAGCGTGTCTATTTCTTCGGAATTCACCGCCATTACAGCCATTTTTTCACTACGACGCCAATTGTCTTCGTTTTCTCGACTTCCCCAAAGTTTTCGAAATTCATCAAATCCTTCCGCTCTTGTCTTAGGATTGTTGAAATACCATTTGTTTCCTGGTCCGCCCGCCTGCACAAATGCGTTTGAATTTTCTTGTAATGCTCTCAAACGTTCCGCTTCCATTTTCTTGCGGGAAGCTTCTTCTGCCTTTTTCTGTTTAATTACATTTTCAATAAATGCAATTCTATCTTTTTCAGATAATGCAGCAATTCGCTGCACACTGTCTTCGAAACTTGCAGTTTCAACGGCGACAACCAAATCTGCTAATTTTAGTGCTTTATTTCTTATTCCTTCCGCATTTGGGTAGGTATCGTCCACCACCTTCGCGCAGGAATCGTAGTATTTTTGTGCAGAAACATAATTTCGACTTGCGAAAGACATATTTCCAAGTTTCTCGTAAGACATTCCTTTTTGCCGCTTATTGGAAGTAGAATAAAATGCAGAAAGTGTCAAATATTCAATTGCTTTTGTTGGATTGGAACGTTGTATTTCCATGTCCGCAAGAGCATAATAGATTTGGTCTTTGAATTGTGCATTTTTAGCATCGCGCAACATTTTAAAAAGCTCTTTTCTAATCTTTTCATCTCCCCCTAAAAAAGCTCTGCGCATTCGTGCATTGAAATGCAATTCATACGGCGCGGTGTATTTCAGGGCTAGGCCAAATTGTTCTTTTGCAACACTATTATTCCCAAGAGATTCATATAATTGTCCAAGAATGAAATATACCCGTGCTTTGTCTGTTTTCTTTTTTGTAAAACGCAACGAAGACTCCAAGAATTTTATTGCTTCCTCCGGATTTTTTCGCTGTAAGGAAAGTTCCGCTTTGGTCTTTTCCAAATCGAAGCGAATGGATTTAGGAACTTCAGCAGCAGTTGTTTCAATTTTCTGGCCTTTTGTTTTTTTAGAGGATTTCTTCGGCGTTTCTTCTGCTCCAGCTTCTTGAAGTGCAATTGCTTTGTCTATACTCGAAATATTAAAGCTAGCATCTGTAAATTTACCTAATTCAATATTCGTTTTCGCCATCCACAAGTCTGCGACAAAAATAGAAGGATCGTTGGAATAAAATTTTCTTACGAATTTGAAATTTTTCAAGGCAGCATCGTAGTCTCGGCGGTAATAATTTGCAATACCGATTGTAATCCAGTTTTCATCCACCCAGCGGTTGTGTTCCAGTTTTTTTAACGATGGTTTATCGTTGCTGGGCATGCTATGCTGCTGGATAACTTTTGTACATTTGGCAATAGCCGTGTCAATTGATGGATATAAACCAATTACTTCCTGCGCATTTGGCAAGGGATCAATTGGTAAAATTGCATAGTAATTGTCTTTGAGCGAAGTACGGTATGAAGTTACCGATTGGCGAATTAATTCCGTTGCGTTAAAATACCCATTGTAACGGGCGGTTGTTCCGTGATATGTTCGATTAACCAAGGTGTTTTTTTCAGTCGAACAAGACGCTAGCACTATAATTAGCGCGAAAAGAAAACTGAATTTATTTAAGGTTAATCTCATAATTTTTAAAGCATAAAAAGAATTTTTTACGGAACAATAACTCCAAAAAATCAGATTTATTTTACTTTTTGAAACAAAGAAGCCCGACTAGGCAATATTTGTAAATACTTGCTGAATATCATCGTCGTCTTCAATTTTATCTAATAATTTTTCAACATCCAACATCTGTTCTTCGGTCAATTCAATTGGGGAAGTTGGAATGCGCTGCAAATTCGATTTTTGCACTTCGATATTCAAATCTTCTAGGGCCTTAGCCAATGTTCCAAAGGAAGTATAATCACCATATACAAAAACTTTATCTTCATCTACCTCAATTTCTTCACATCCAGCATCAATCAACTCCAACTCCAATTCTTCCGGGTCAAATTGATCTGATTTATTCAATTCAAAAACGGATTTACGGTTGAACATGAAATCCAATGAGCCATTTGGAACAACTGCGCCACCCGCCTTATTGAAATAGGATTTTACGTTTGCCACTGTTCGAGTTGGGTTGTCCGTTGCACATTCCACAACTACTAAAACACCATGTGGACCTTTTCCTTCGTAAATAATTTCAGAAAAAGAAGCGATATCTTTTTGGGTTGCACGTTTGATTGCCGCATCGATATTATCTTTTGGCATGTTTTCAGACTTTGCATTTTGAATTGCTGTCCGCAACTTACCATTCATAGAAGGATCATCACCCCCTTCTTTTGCCGCCATCGTGATCGCTTTCCCTAACTTGGGAAATAATTTCGACATTTTATCCCAACGTTTTTCCTTGGATGCTCTTCGGTATTCAAACGCTCTTCCCATTGTTTTCGAATTTTGAAGGTAAAAGTAGAAAAAAATTACTGTGATTTTTAGACCATTCACTTTTTTCAAGCAAAAAAGTACTGCTAAATCGCTTGAGTTTTTTCTTTTCAATGCTTCAACGCAACTCCATCTTGTTCAATCCTTAACAAAATCTGCACGATTTAATTTTATTTTAACAGATTGCTATTGGTTTGCAATCGTTACTTTTGTTTTACAATTGGATGTTTAAGCTATGAAAACAATACTAATACTTGGTGCAGGATTATCCGCGTCGTCCCTGATTCGTTATTTACTGGATAAATCGAGCGTATACAATTGGAAAATTCGTGTTGTTGACCAAGATATCGCTATGGTACAGCGAAAATTGAACAAGCATGAAAATGGCACTGCACTTTCGTTTAATGCCTTAAATTCTGACGAGAGAAAACCGGAAATTGAACAAGCAGACGTTGTAATTTCGATGCTACCTGCTCGTTTTCATGTTGATGTAGCTAAAGATTGTATTGCGCTGCGAACGAACTTGATTACACCTTCCTATATTTCAGCAGAGATGAAAAATTTGGATGAACAAGCCAAATCTGCAGGAATACTAATCTTAAATGAAATCGGCGTAGATCCCGGAATCGACCATATGAGTGCCATGAAAATTATCCATAATATTGAGCAAAAAGGTGGAATGGTAACTTCTTTCAAATCATTTTGCGGCGGTTTAATTGCACCAGAAAGCGACAATAATCCGTGGAATTATAAATTTACTTGGAATCCGCGCAACGTAGTGCTTGCCGGACAAGGTGGCGCATCTAGTTTCCTAGATCACAACGAATACAAATACATTCCATACAATAGACTGTTTGGTCGTTTATTTCGAATGGAAATCGAAGGTTATGGTGAATTTGATGGCTACGCAAACCGCGATTCTTTGTCGTATAGAAAAACGTATGGCCTGGAGTCTATCCAAACCATTTTTCGAGGCACGTTGCGAAGACCCGGATTTTGCCAAGCATGGAATATTTTTATAGAATTAGGAATGACGGATGATTCCTACAAAATGGAAAATTCCGAACAACTTACTGCACGTTCCTTTCTAAATGCATTTTTACCTTACCGCTACTTGCGCACGGTGGAGGATAAATTCAAAGATTTCTTGCGGGCAGACCGATTGGAATTATACGAACGATTTGAGTGGTTGGGCCTCTTTGAAGGAACTACAGCGCTAGGAATTTCTGACGCCTCCCCAGCACAATTATTAGAAAAAATATTAGTCGATAAACTCGTGCTTGACCCACAAGATAAAGACATGTTGGTAATGTACCACGAATTTGAGTACGAATTCGAAGAACAAAATTATTCCATAACATCTTCGATGGTGAGTATTGGGGAAAATCAAACCTACACTTCTATGTCAAATACAGTTGGTTTACCTGTGGCAATAGCCACCAAAATGCTATTGAACGGAGAAATTACACTCAAAGGCGTTACCTTGCCAATTCAACCAGAAGTATATAACCCAATTTTAGATGAATTAGAAACGTTTAACATCTCTTTTGTTGAGAAGGAATTGCAATTGGATTGTCGTATTTAACTTCCAAACATACAATTTCTCGCGTCTTCTTTAGGGTTATTGGTTCTAACTTGTATCTTTGAACTTTCATTAGAAATTCAACATGTCGAAAGCAAAATATACTGTTACCGCTGCATTGCCGTATGCAAATGGTCCGCTTCATCTCGGACACGTTGCTGGAGTTTACCTTCCTGCTGACATTTTTGTGCGTTTCTTACGCATGAATCACCACGATGTTGCTTTCATCTGCGGGAGCGACGAACATGGCGCTGCAATTACACTTCGTGCAAAAAAAGAAGGAATCACACCACAAGAAATTGTAGATAAGTACAACGGAATTATCGGTAAAGCTTTTCAGGATTTCAATATTTCATTTGATATTTTTCACCGCACTTCTGCTGAAATTCACCATAAAACATCCCAAGATTTTTTCTTGAAATTATATGAAAAAGGAAAATTTACGGAAGAAACATCCGAACAATATTACGACGAAGAATACCAGCAGTTTTTAGCAGACCGCTACATTACTGGAGAATGTCCTAAATGCCATAATCCTGGAGCATATGGCGATCAATGCGAAAAATGCGGTTCGGATTTGAGCCCAACAGAATTGATTCATCCTACTTCTACTTTAAGTGGGAAAACGCCCGTGTTAAAAACCACATCTCACTGGTATTTACCAATGGCGAACCACGAAGAATGGTTACGGGAATGGATCAAAGAAGGCAAACTCGATGGTGTACAACAGCACGATCCAAAACCATGGAGAAATCAGGTTATTGGACAATGTATGTCCTGGATTGATGGTGGTTTGCATTCGCGCGCAATGACCAGAGATTTGGATTGGGGCGTAAAAGTTCCCTTGCCAAATGCCGATGGAAAAGTATTGTACGTATGGTTGGATGCGCCAATTGGTTACATATCAGCCACGAAACAATGGGCTTTAGAAAACAATAAAAACTGGGAAGACTATTGGAAAGGCGATCGAAAATTGATCCATTTTATAGGAAAAGACAACATTGTATTCCATGCGGTGATTTTCCCGATTTTACTGAAAGACCATGGCGATTTAATTTTACCGGATAATGTTCCAGCCTACGAGTTTTTGAATTTGGAGGGCGACAAATTCTCTACTTCAAGAAATTGGGCAGTTTGGCTACACGAATATTTGGAAGCTTACCCAGGAAAAGAAGACGAATTAAAATATGTGTTAACTTCCATTGCACCGGAAACAAAGGATTCGGAGTTTACTTGGAAAGAATACCAAACGCGGATTAACAGTGAATTGGCAGATATTCTTGGAAATTTTGTGAATCGTGCTTTGGTTTTAACCCAAAAATATTACGAAGGGAAAGTTCCTGCAAGAGGGGCATTGACCCAAGAGGATTTAAATATATTAGCTGAAATTAAAGCAATTCCAGAAAGAATAAGCAAATTAGTTTACGCCTACAAATTGCGAGATGCACAAGCCGAGGCGATGAGCCTTGCGCGTTTGGGGAATAAATATTTGGCAGATCAAGAACCATGGAAATTGGTAAAAACAGATCCTTTACGCGTGGAAACGATTATGAATATTGCCCTGCAGATAACGGCGAACTTGAGCATTGTTTTGCAGCCATTCTTGCCAACTACGGCAAAAAAACTGTCCCATTTTTTGAATTTCACCACTCCCAATTGGGAAGATGCCGGAAGAGAAGATTTACTTCAAGCTGGAACGATGACCAATACCCCAGAAATTTTATTCCAAAAAATTGAGGACACTTTGGTAGAACACGAAGTGGCAAAATTGAAATATACGATCCAAGAAAATACCCCAATCCAAAACAGCGATACGATGGAATTAACTTTTGAACCACAAAAACCGGAAATTGCTTTTGAGGATTTCACCAAAATGGACATTCGATTGGGGAAAATACTAGCGGCAGAGAAAGTAGAAAAAGCAGATAAATTATTGAAGCTTTTGGTAGACACAGGTTTGGATAAACGCACGATCGTTTCCGGTATCGCTGAGCATTATTCACCGGAGGAAGTAATTGGAAAAACGGTTCAAGTATTAATGAACCTTGCTCCGCGAAAAATCCGAGGAATTGAATCGCAGGGGATGATTTTAATGGCGGAAAATGAAAAGAACGAACTCAGTTTTTTAGTGCCGGAAAAGGAATTTGAGGGAGGATGTGGAATTCATTAAATTTGGAATTCAGAACTATCTTCTTGTGGCCGATACTGCCTGAGGCAATTGGGATTGGCTTCGTTAAAAAAACACAAAGCTATGGAAGAATTAAAGAATTATTCTGATTTACAGCACCATTTTGAAAATGAAGCATTTGTTTTAAAAACACAACAACAAATTTCAAAGGATTTCGCGAAATTCAATCTATTTTTCTCGGAAAAATTTGAAGAAACGCCATTTTCCAAAGTAGAAATAGAGCAACAAATCGCTAATTTACTCGCGGAAATAATGCGGGAAGGAGAAACGCGCTTGCTGCAACTTTTGTACACGATAGATCTTTCTGAAAAGCAGTTTTTAAGCCTTACAACGCATCCCGATTTTCTAACCGAACTTTCCCGAAAAATTCTATTCAGAGAAGCTTATAAAGTTTTTCTGCGGACAAAATTTTCCTGATTTTCAGGCTCTAGACAAACCAATTGCAGTTCATTTTTTCAATTATAGTTGAAACTAGTTCAATTTTTAACGTTTACTGAAATTTTACACTTTTTTACTGCCCTTCTTTAGGTAATTTGTCTAAATTTGTCATTCCATAAATGTGTACAAATACCATGGATAAAGTATCTTATGTTGGGAATGCAGACGTGAATGCAATTGATCATCTGTATAAACTGTATCAACAAGACCCTGAAAGCGTTGATATTGGTTGGAAAAAATTCTTTGAGGGTTTCGATTTCGCCAAAACAAATTTTGATGAAGTTGGAACAATTTCCTCGGCTGCTGCTTCTGCCGGTTCTGAAAAATTTCAAAAGGAATTCAAGGTAATAAACCTGATCAACAGCTACCGGACGCGCGGACATTTGTTTACCAAAACAAACCCAGTGCGCGAGCGTCGCAAATATGCTCCAACACTAGAAATAAGCAATTTCGGATTAGAATCTTCGGATCTAACTTCTGTTTTTCAAGCAGGTGAAGAAGTTGGAATTGGCGCTGCAACTTTACAAGATATAATTACTCATTTAGAACTAACTTACTGCCAATCCATTGGAATTGAGTTTGTTTACATGCGCGACCCAGACCGCATAGAATGGTTTAAAAATAAAATTGAAATAAAAAACCGTACAACTTTCGACACGGCACACAAACTAGCAATTTTCAAAAAATTGAACCAAGCAGCAAGTTTTGAAGCTTTTTTAGGAAAAAAATTCGTTGGTCAAAAACGGTTTTCTATCGAAGGTGGCGAAGCGCTTATCCCAGCAATGGATACTTTGGTAAACAAAGGTTCGGAGCTAGGTGTAGAATATTTTGTTGTTGGAATGGCGCACCGTGGACGTTTGAACACCTTGACGAATATTTTTGAGAAACGTCCAAAAGATATTTTCTCCGAATTTGAAGGAAAAGAATTTGATTCTGTCGAATATTTTGATGGCGATGTAAAATACCACCAAGGATTCACCTCGCACGTTACGCTTGCAAACGGAAAAAAAGTAGGTTTGACACTTGCTCCAAATCCTTCCCATTTAGAAGCTGTAAGTACCGTAGTTGAAGGAATTGCGCGCGCAAAGGTGGACCATATTTTACACGACGAAAGCAAAGTTTGTCCTGTATTGATTCACGGTGACGCGGCTATTGCTGGTCAAGGAATTGTGTATGAAACGATTCAAATGGCACAATTGGATGGTTACCGCGCTGGCGGAACAATTCACATTGTGGTAAACAACCAAGTTGGATTTACTACCAATTACTTGGATGGCCGTTCTTCAACGTATTGTACCGATGTTGCAAAAACAACGCTTTGTCCTGTGTTCCATGTCAATGGTGACGATGTAGAAGCGGTTGTTCAAACGATTGAAATGGCGATGGAATACCGTCAGAAATTCAACCGAGATATTTTTATCGATTTGTTGTGTTACCGAAAATACGGCCATAACGAAGGTGATGAACCAAAATTCACACAACCAAGTTTGTATAATTTGATTGCAAAGCATCCAAATCCTAAGGAAATCTATTTCAAGCAGTTGGAAGCGGAAGGCATTATTACCTTGGAAGACGCGAAAAAAATTGAGGAAACGTATAACACATTCTTAGAAACGGAATTTGATATTTCCCGACAAAGCGATAAAGCTTTGGTGCACGATTTCTTGAGTTTAACATGGGAAGGTTTCCGACATGGGAAAGCAGAAGATTTTAATTCTTCTCCAAAAACGGGCGTTGATAAAGAAAAATTACTGGCATTGGGAATAAAACTTTCTACTTTGCCGGAAGGAAAAAAATACTTCAGAAAGATTTCGAAAATATTTGATGATCGTTTGAACGCGATTAAAAATGACACCTTGGATTGGGGTTCGGCAGAAATGTTGGCTTATGCGACATTACTAGACGAAGGACATCCAGTGCGTATTTCCGGGCAAGATGTGGAACGTGGAACATTTTCTCACCGCCACGCGGTAGTGAAAACAGAAGATACGGAGGAAGAAATTGAAACGTTGAATCTGTTGTCGGATCAACAAGCGAAATTCTCTATTTACAATTCCTTGTTGTCTGAATATGGCGTTTTAGGTTTTGAATACGGCTATTCCCTTGCAACGCCGAAAGCCTTAACTATTTGGGAAGCACAATTTGGTGATTTCTTCAATGGTGCGCAAATCATGATTGACCAATTTATTACGGCTGGTGAAGACAAATGGGCTACGCAAAGTGGTTTAGTAATGTTGTTGCCACATGGCTATGAAGGCCAAGGAGCGGAACATTCCAGTGGTAGAATGGAACGCTTTTTACAACAATGCGCCGATACAAACATGCAAATTGTAAATACCTCCACTCCAGCAAACCATTTTCACTTGTTGAGAAGACAGTTGAAACGCGATTTCAGAAAACCGTTGGTTGTGTTTTCTCCAAAAATGTTGTTGCGCTATCCTTCTGCTGTTTCTTCTTTAGATGAAATGGCAACAGGTTCATTCCAAGAAGTATTGGACGATCCAAAAGCGATAGTTTCTGCTATTGATACGGTGGTTTTCTGTTCTGGTAAGTTCTACTATGAAATGTCCGAAAAAGCGGCAGAAATGGGTGTGGAAAATATGGCATTTGTTCGGGTTGAGCAACTGTATCCCTTACCAAAAATTCAAATTGACGCAATTTTAGCAAAATACAGCAGTGCGAAAAATATTGTTTGGGCACAAGAAGAACCAGCAAATATGGGCGCTTGGAACTATATAGCCATGTCGATGCGAACTATCCCATTCATTGGGATTTGTAAAGATGCAACAGCAGCGGCAGCGGAAGGGTCCAAAAAATTGCACGAAAAACGCTTGAAGAAATTGTTTGCAGATGTATTTCAATTTGCAAACGTAAAGGTGAACTAACTTGTTTAAAAGAATAGCTATCAAATTTTAAAATAGACGCTTATGTCAGTATTAGAAATGAAAGTACCAAGCCCAGGAGAATCCATCTCTGAGGTAGAAATTGCACAATGGTTAGTAGCCGATGGCGATTACGTTGAGAAGGATCAGGCGATTGCTGAAGTAGATTCGGATAAAGCTACACTAGAACTTCCTGCGGAAGAAAGTGGTATTATTTCCTTAAAAGCTGCGGAAGGCGATGTTGTAAAAGTTGGACAAGTTGTTTGTTTAATTGATACTTCGGCTGCTCGTCCAATTGGTTCTGTACCTTCGACCCCTTCGACCCCTTCGACCCCTTCGACAAGCTCAGGGGCCGCAGGGGCCGCAGGAGCTTCAGGGGACGTACAGGAAGAAAAAGTAGCGGTTCCAAGTCCGGATCCAGTGAAAAAAGATGATTCGTATGCAGCGGGAACTGCTTCGCCAGCGGCGGTGAAAAT
>CANJSS010000072.1 GCA_947476955.1 Flavobacteriales bacterium | reverse complement strand
TACTTTGCTACTTTTTTAGCTGCTGGTTTTTTAGCTGCTGGTTTCTTCGCAACTGCTTTTTTAACAGTTGAAGTTTTTGCTGCTACTTTCTTTGCTGCTCCACCTTTTTTGGATCTAGGTTGATTTTCAGCAATAACAAGACATTCATCCAATGTTAATTTTTCAGCATCTGTTCCTTTCGGTAGTTTGAAATTATCTTTTCCAATTTTCAGATAAGCACCCCATCGTCCGTTTAACAATTGAACATCTTGATTTTCAGGAAATACTTTTATCAATTTATTTGCGTCGGCTTCCCGTTTTTCCAAAATCACTTCGATTGCCCTATCCAAGGTAATTGACATTGGACTCTCCTCTTTCGGGATGGATGCGAAAATTTTTCCATGCTGGATATAAGGACCAAAACGACCAAGGTTTGCTTTTACCGTCAAATCTTCGAATTCACCTAGAGTTCTAGGTAATTTAAACAATTCAAGCGCTTGCTCTAAAGAAATTGTTCCGATTGACTGCTCTTTTTGCAAAGAAGCAAATTGTGGTTTCTCGCCATCTATTTGTTCATCACCTATTTGCACCATCGGCCCAAACCGACCAATACGTGCAATTATTTTCTTTCCACTTACCGGATGAATTCCTAAATCTCTTTCACCTGTTGCTCTTTCAGAATGTTCTAATGTTTCGGTAACATTTTTATGAAATGGATCATAGAATTTGTGCAGCATATCCGTCCATTGAACAAGGCCTTTCGCGATTTCGTCGAACTCCTCCTCTACTTTAGCGGTAAAATTGTAATCCATAATCCGCTCGAAGTGTTCTTTCAAGAAATCTGTTACAACAATACCTATATCCGTTGGAGATAATTTATTTTTCTCTTTACCCGTTATTTCAGTTCGTTCTTCTTCTGCTAACTGGTCGTTTTTTAATTTTTTAACCTGGTATTTTCTCTCCACTCCTTCTCGCTCCTGTTTTTCAACATATCCTCTTTTTTGAATAGTTGAAATCGTTGGTGCATAGGTTGATGGGCGTCCGATTCCTAGTTCCTCCATTTTTTTCACAAGTGAGGCCTCTACATAACGAGCTGGGGCTCTTGAAAATCTTTCCAGAGCAATAATTTCTTCACTTTTGACCTGTTCACCAGGTTTTACGCTCGGCAATAATCCTTCAGTTTGATCTTCTTCCTCTTCTTCCTCTTCCTGTTCAACATTTGATTCCATGTAAACTCGCAGAAAACCATCAAATTTGATGACTTCACCTTTTGCATTAAAAAACTCTGAAATTGCAGGAGTAGAAATTTTAATTGTTGTTCTTTCTAGCTTAGCTTGCGCCATTTGAGATGCGATAGATCGCTTCCAAATTAAGTCGTACAATCGTTCCTCTTCGCGCTCACCAGTTATAGAATGAACACTAAAATCGGTTGGACGAATTGCCTCGTGCGCTTCTTGTGCGTTATTATTCTTTGTTTTATATTTTGTTGGATTCGAATATTCGTTTCCATAGGCGCGCTGAATCTCATCTTTCGCTCCATTTAATGCTGTATCGGAAAGATTAACCGAGTCCGTTCTCATATATGTAATCCGTCCTGCTTCGTACAATCTTTGTGCAACAGACATGGTTCTAGAAACGGAAAATCCAAGTTTCAAACTCGCTTCCTGCTGTAAAGTTGATGTTGTGAATGGTGCGGACGGCGTTTTGGTTGCCGGTTTTTGCTGAACGTCCTCAATAGTGAATTTCGCTCCTTTACAGGCATTTAACAAATCAATGGCCTGTTGTTCAGAAGTTAATTGCTTAGAAAGTTCTGCTTTAATTTTACCATTAGCAGAAGTAAACAGGGCGTTTACACGGTAAAAGCTCTCAGAATTGTGCTTGTCAATTTCTCTTTCTCTGTCGACAATCAAACGCACTGCAACGGATTGAACGCGTCCGGCGGACAAACTTGGTCTCACTTTTTTCCATAGAACAGGCGACAACTCAAAGCCTACGATTCTGTCCAATACGCGCCTAGCTTGCTGCGCATCCACCAATTCTTTGTTAATTTTTCGCGGTTTTTCAATCGCTTTCAGAATTGCAGGCTTGGTAATTTCGTTGAAAGTAATTCGTTTAGTATCTTTTTTCTCCAGGTTTAACGTTTCGAACAAGTGCCAAGAAATTGCTTCTCCTTCTCGGTCCTCGTCCGTCGCAAGCCATACCGTTTCGGCCTCCTTTGCAAGTTTCTTTAATTCTGCAACAATTTGTTTCTTATCCGGAGAAACTTCGTATTGCGGATTAAAGTCGTGTTCTATATCAATTGCTAGTCCTTTTTTTGCTAAATCACGGACGTGACCAAAACTAGATTTCACAACAAAGTCTTTTCCAAGATATCCTTCGATTGTTTTTGCCTTTGCAGGTGACTCAACTATAACGAGATTTTTAGCCATTGATTTTTGATTTCGTAATATGAACACAAAATATAAGTTGCAAAAGTAAGTTTATTTCAATTCAATTTACAAATGAAAAAATCATCTAATCTTTAAATTAATTAAAATAGTTGAAAATGAGTCGCAAACTATTGCAATTCCATTCTGCATGTGAGGCCATCAAGATTTACTGGAAATTATGAAAATTTGGTAAAATTTAAACCTGACATTTTGACATACAACTCTTTTTTGGTTACTTTTGTTCACATTTTTGAAATTGAATAAACCGCAGTATGCATATTGAAAGCACAAAAGTAATTGACGAAAACCGGCAGGGAGAAGCAACTTTAATTGAAACAGCAGCAAATTCAAGTGGGAAGAAACTCTACGTGGAAAGTTATGGCTGTGCGATGAATTTTTCGGATAGCGAGGTTGTAGCATCAATTATGGCGAAAGGCGGCTATGCAACAACGCGTAATTTGGACGAAGCAGATGTTATATTAATTAACACGTGTTCTATTCGAGAAAATGCAGAAACGCGCGTTCGAACCAGATTAGGCGATTTAAAACAAAAAAAGAAAGACAAGCCGGAATTAATTGTAGGAATTTTAGGCTGCATGGCGGAGCGTTTAAAAAAATCGCTGTTAGAAGAAGAAAAATTAGTAGATATTGTTGCGGGTCCGGATGCGTACCGCGATTTGTTGAATTTAGTGGAAGAAGTTGGAACGGGGCAAAAAGCGGTGAATGTTTTGCTTTCACGCGATGAAACCTACGCAGATATTTCACCTGTTCGGTTAGATCTTGGTGGCGTTTCCAGCTTCGTATCCATTACACGCGGTTGCGATAACATGTGTTCCTTTTGTGTGGTGCCATTCACCCGTGGACGAGAGCGATCCAGAGATCCAAAAACAATTCTTGAAGAATGTAAAGATCTTTTCGCTAAAGGATACCGTGAGGTAACATTATTAGGTCAAAATGTAGATAGTTACCGTTGGAATTTAACAAGCAAAGGAGAAATAAAAGATGCTGAAATTCCAACAACTAATTTTTCTGAATTGATGGAAATGGTAGCGTTGGTTTCTCCAGATTTACGCGTTCGTTTCTCCACATCTCATCCAAAAGATATGACAGACGATGTGTTGCATGTAATGGCGAAATATGAAAATATATGTTCTAATATTCATTTGCCAGTACAATCTGGCAATACGAAAGTTTTAGAACGCATGAATCGCGGTTATTCCAGAGAATGGTATATGAATCGTATCGATTCTATTAAAAAAATCGTGCCTGATTGTGGCATTTCAACAGATGTGATAACCGGTTTTTGTGAAGAAACGGACGAAGAACATGCGGAAACGTTAACCTTGATGGATTATGTAGAATACGATTTTGCCTACATGTATAAATACTCTGAACGACCTAAGACATTAGCTGAACGGCGATTTACAGATGACATTCCGGAAGAGATTAAAGGAAAACGATTATCACAAATAGTTGAAAAACAGCGCGCACATTCGCTCATCAATAACAAAAAGCAAGTAGGTAAGACATATAAAGTACTCATTGAAGGATTTTCCAAAAAATCGCAGGAATTTATGTGTGGACGAAATGGACGAAATGCGATGGTTGTTTTTCCAGTTGGGAATTTCGAAAAAGGAAATTATGTGCTTGTAAAAATAAATGATTGCACCTCAGCAACCTTATTAGGCGAAGTGGTAGAAGTATTTAAACCAGCTGAAAAAAACTAGAATGAACCTTCAACAAGTAAAACAACGATTTGGAATAATTGGCAATGCTCCCCTGCTGAATAGAGCTTTAGAGGTAGCAATTCAAGTAGCTCCAACCGATATCTCTGTGCTCGTAACAGGAGAAAGCGGTACAGGAAAGGAAATAATTCCGCAGGTTATCCACCATTTGAGTTCCAGAAAACATGGAGAATATATTGCTGTCAATTGCGGTGCGATTCCAGAAGGAACGATAGATTCCGAATTATTTGGGCATGAAAAAGGATCTTTCACTGGCGCACACGGCAGCAGACAAGGTTATTTTGAGGTTGCAAACGGCGGAACGATTTTTTTAGATGAAGTTGCTGAACTGCCAATGCAGACCCAAGTGCGTTTACTGCGCGTTTTGGAAACGGGAGAATTTATTCGAGTTGGATCGTCCAAAGTAATTAAAACTAACGTTCGGGTTGTTGCTGCGACAAATGAAAATATGCAGAAAGCAATAACATCGGGCAAGTTCAGAGAAGATCTTTTTTACCGTTTGAGCACTGTTCCGATTCCTTTACCTTCATTACGCAGTAGAAAAGAAGATATTTACTTATTGTTTCGCAAATTCGCAAGTGATTTTGCAGATAAATATAGAATGCCAGCAGTTCGTTTAGCAGAAGATGCCGTGCAGATGGTAAATGATTACAGTTGGCCTGGAAATATTCGACAATTGAAAAATTTGGTGGAGCAAATATCCGTAATTGAAACGTCTCGGGAATTGGACGCCGCAACATTTGCAAGCTACCTTCCTGATGAGCGGGAGAAAGTTCCAGCAATACTAGGAGATTCCGGAGGTGGAGAAAATTATTCAGAACGGGAACTAATGTATAAGATTCTGTTCGACATGAAAAAAGACCTGACAGATTTAAAGAAATTAGTAATTGAACTTATTAATCAGGGAGGTGATTTCTCCTTGAATAATGACCAGGCAGCTGTTGTAAGTCGATTGTATAAAGAGGTAAATCCAACATTCGGGCAATCTCGAATTTTACCTTCTTCAGGCGAAAAAATAGCGGAAGACTTTCCTGCAAGGTCTGAAACCAATGATTTTGAAGCGCACGAAGAGGTAGAAGAATCCTTATCTTTGGAAGATCGTGAAAAAGAATTAATCAAAAAAGCACTCGAAAAACACCGCGGTAAAAGAAAATATGCTGCAGCTGAACTTGGGATATCTGAACGCACCTTGTACCGAAAGATCAAGGAATATAATTTAATGGAATGATGCGGGTTTTACTATTATTTGCTTTGCTTGTCAGTCTATCCTCCTGCTGGCCATCCAGTCTTTCGCTGATTGACAAGGGCTCTATGCCGGAAGAATGGAAAACATTTTCCGTAAAAACTTTGGAAAATAATGCGCCAAATACACCCTTAAGTTATGCAGCAATTTTATCCGAAAAAGTAAAAGACGCCGTTCAAAACAATACCCGCTTGTTGTTGAATTCCAATACTGGAAAAGGAGAAGTTGTAATAGAGGGAATTATTTCAAATTATTCTGTAATGCCAATTGCCTTGCAAGAAGGAGATAATTCCGCAAAAAACCGGTTAACAATTTCCGTTCAGTTTTCCATTTACATTTCCGCACCGAAAGAGGATAAAATGACACTAACTAGCACACGCTTTGTGGACTACGATTCCCAAACCGACCTTGCAACGGTTGAAACAAATTTATTGGAAGAAATTAATACGCAAATAGCGCAAGATGTAATAAATAAACTACTTTCGAACTGGTAATGTTGAATTTAAAGGAAATAGCGGAACGTATTGAGCACCCAAATCTCTGTAATGGAGAAGATTTGGAGGATTTGAAACTATTCACAAATACCTATCCGTATGCCCAAATATTTCCGATTCTTTATCTAAAAGCGCTAGCCAATAATAAGGATATTCGCTTTGAACAAGAATTAAGTCAGTATGCTTATCGCATAGCTGATCGTGTTCAATTGTACCATTTAATACATTCTTTAGAATATACGGCAGCGAAAACTCTTGAAAAGCAGGAGCCGGAAATAATTCCAGAATTGACAATTGTTAGCGAGTCAAATGGAGCAGATAGCAGTGAAGCTATTACTTTAGAAGTTGTTTCATTCCATTCAGATCAAGCCGAAGAATCAATTAACACAGGATTAATTCAAAACTATCCTATTGCGGCGGATGAATTAGTAAGTGAGGAAATAGAAACAGATTTACCAACAGTGATACCCTTTATTTTCGATATACCAAAAGCCGAAAATTCAGAAGTTTTGCATCCGGTAGAAAAAGTTTCACAGATAGAAGAAATAACAACTGAAGAAGAAGAGGATTTAGAAGATGTTTTTATTCCTTTGAATATCACAACACTTGAAAATCCAAATCACGTACTGAATGAAAAAGAAGATTTCCCAATTGAACGGGAAGATATTGCTTTTAACCTGAAGAAACAGCAGGAAGCAGAGGAAAAGGAAATTTTCGATAAGGAAATGTTTTCTGAGGCAATTGTAGCCAATTTCAACTTGGATCATTTGGTTAATAGAGATTTGATTGAGCAAGTAGATCGCGAAGAAATCAAAGTCGAAGAGCTATTGGAGGATGAATCGACTAGAATTGATCTAAATGAAAATAGAGAATTTCAAAAACCTTTTACCTCGTGGTTGAAATCGAATAAAAATGATACTTCCTCAAAATTGGATGACGAAAAATCGCGGATTGAGGATCTTGTAAATAGATTTTTAAAAGACGAGCCAAAAATATCGCGTATTTCCAATGAAAAAGAAACGGAAGAAGATACCAAACCAAAAAAAGAATTCTATTCTCCTATGAAGAAAGCAAAGGAAAGTTTGGATCTGCAGAGTATGCCAGTAAGCGAAACTTTGGCCAAGATTTTTGCACTTCAGGGTAATTTTCCGAAAGCAATTTTCGCTTATGAACAATTAATCTTGATAAATCCAGAAAAAAAGATTTTCTTTGCATCCGAAATTGAAGAGTTAAAGAAAAAGTTAAATACATAATTAATACAAAAACAATGGATATTTTATTTTCAATCATCATCATTTTAGCTAGTATTTTATTAATTTTTGTTGTCTATATTCAAAACCCAAAAGGTGGTGGATTAAGTTCCGATTTTGGAGCAGCACAGCAAATTGGCGGCGTTCAAAAAACGAACGACTTTATCGACAAAGCAACATGGTCATTGGCGAGCGTTATCATGCTACTGAGTATTGTATTGACGATTCGTTCAAAATCACCTGAGCCAGTTTCACAAGAAGAAATGCAACAAACAGAGCAAAACCAACAAGGTGGACAACCAGCACAGGGAGGTCAACCGGCAAAAGGTGGCGCACAGAAAAAATAATTTCTATTTCACCCTTATTAAATGTCAGTATGTCATGCATGCTGACATTTTTTTTGTTTGAAAGAAACTAAAAAAGCAATTATGTCCAATAAACCGAGTTGGCATAAAATTGGGGAAAGAGGTGTTATCGCAAATAATTTAAAAAATATACATATATGTCGACTAAGTTCAAACCATTGGCTGATAGAGTTCTAATAGAACCAGTTCCAGCTGAACAAAAAACTGCTAGTGGAATTTTCATTCCAGATACAGCAAAAGAAAAACCACTCAAAGGAACGGTTATCGCAATCGGAGACGGAAAAAAAGACGAGCCGATGACAGTTAAAGTTGGTGATACCGTATTGTTTGGTCAATATTCTGGAACAGAAATAAAAATGGATGGCCAAACTTTTCTAATAATGAAAGAAGCAGATATTTACGGTATTTTCTAAATTCAAATACTTTTTTTCACTTTTTCGTTGCTTTCATTTTATGAAAAAAACGATATAAATTCAATAATAAGAACACTTATTCAAAAGAAATGGCAAAAGAAATATTTTTCGATATTGAAGCGCGCGACAAGCTAAAAAGAGGTGTTGACGCTTTGGCAAACGCAGTAAAAGTTACACTTGGACCAAAAGGTCGAAACGTGGTAATTGGTAAAAAATTCGGTGCACCTCAAATCACAAAAGACGGTGTAAGTGTAGCAAAAGAAATTGAATTGAAAGATCCAATTGAAAATATGGGCGCACAAATGGTAAAAGAGGTTGCGTCTAAAACTGCGGATATTGCAGGGGATGGAACAACTACAGCAACTGTTTTAGCACAGGCGATTATTAGTGCAGGATTAAAAAATGTTGCAGCAGGAGCAAATCCAATGGATTTGAAGCGCGGAATTGACAAAGCAGTAAGAGAAGTTGTAAAGAACCTTAAAAGTCTTTCAAAAGAAGTTGGTTCAGATAACGATAAAATCAAACAAATAGCAACTATTTCGGCAAATAACGACGAAATGATTGGATCGCTTATCGCGAAAGCTATGAAAGTGGTAGGAAATGATGGCGTTATTACGGTTGAAGAAGCAAAAGGAACAGAAACAGAAATGAAAACTGTGGAAGGGATGCAATTTGATAGAGGATATCTTTCTCCTTATTTTGTTACCAATACGGAAAAAATGATCACTGAAATGGATAAACCATTGATTTTGATCTACGAAAAGAAAATCTCCAACATGAAAGAATTGCTTCCGATTTTGGAACCAGTTGTTCAGGCAGGGAGAGGTTTGTTGATTATCGCAGAGGATGTGGATGGCGAAGCGCTTGCAACTTTGGTTGTGAATCGTTTACGTGGTTCATTGAAAGTTGCTGCTGTTAAAGCACCTGGTTTTGGAGATCGTAGAAAAGCGATGTTAGAAGATTTGGCTATTTTAACAGGTGGTCAAGTGATTTCAGAGGAAAGAGGATTCACGCTAGAGAATGCAACAATAGAAATGCTTGGAACAGCTGAAAAAGTTGAAATCGATAAGGATAATACAACGATTGTAAATGGTTCTGGACAAAAATCGGATATTGATAGCCGTGTTGGTCAGATAAAAGCACAAATCGAATCTACAACATCTGATTACGATCGTGAAAAATTACAAGAACGTTTAGCTAAACTTTCTGGTGGAGTTGCTGTACTTTATGTAGGCGCTGCAACGGAAGTTGAAATGAAAGAGAAAAAAGACAGAGTAGATGATGCGTTGGCAGCAACAAGAGCGGCTGTAGAAGAAGGAATCGTACCCGGCGGAGGAGTTGCATTGATTCGTTGTATTGAATCTTTAGATAAGCTTAAAGGCGATAATGAAGACGAGATGACTGGGATTCAAATTGTGAAGCGCGCTGCTGAAGAGCCATTGCGTCAAATTATTGCGAATGCAGGTGGTGAAGGTGCTGTGATTGTTCAAAAAGTCCGCGAAGGAAAAGATGATTTCGGTTACAATGCTAGAACGGAAGTGTACGAGAACTTATATGCTGCAGGCGTAATTGATCCGACAAAGGTTACACGAATTGCTGTAGAAAATGCAGCTTCAATTGCTTCGATGTTGTTGACTACGGAATGTGTTATTGTAGACAGTCCTGAAGAAAACGCTGCAGCAATGGGTGGAATGCCAGGTGGAATGCCAGGAATGATGTAAAAAAAGAATGCATGAAATAGCAATTCAATTTTTTATGGTTGCGCTACATTCAAATCGTGTATAAAAATAAATCAAAGCTTTCTTCGGCAACGAAGGAAGCTTTTTTTGTGCTATTTCCCAATCTTATTTTTTTACAATCACCGACAACAAACGTAAGGAACTGTCCTTTTAAATTCGGATTTTTTACTAATATTGCAAAATAGCTGCACATCCTACAGAGGGCTTCGGCTCTCTTTCTCGGCTCTTGCTTCCCGACTAGCTCGGATAGTAAGAACGATTATATATAGAACTCTCTTCGGAAACGGAGAGAGTTTGCTTTTTATCTGATTTTAAGCATAACACGACTTCTTATCAAAGTACTCAATTGAAAAATTGAACTAACAATTGCAATTATAATATTGCAATTTATTCAGAATAGGAAAGGATACTATCCTGAAAAAAATCCAAATTATTTAAACAAAAAGACCGATGAAGTAAATCTTCATCGGTCTTTTTAATTTATTTTAAATCTGTCAGTCTATTTATAGACGACTAATTGATTTAAATTAGTTTTTCGATATACGTTGAATAGAAGTACCATTTTCAGTTTTTATACTAAAGATGTATATTCCTGTTTCATAAGTGGAAAGATCAATTGTTCCTCCATTTACAACATTAACCGATTGTAGTAATTTTCCTTGAGCGTCAACAACCGTAACAGTAGCATTTGAAGCTGTCATCGTTAAGGTTACAAAATCCCTTGTTGGATTAGGGAATAGACTAACAACGCTGTTTATTATTTCTTTAATTGAAACATTATTAATCACAACACAAGAAGAAGTGTCTGTGCAAGTCCCATCACCAACAACAACAGCATATGAACCGTTAGCGGTTGCTGTAAATGTTTGTGAAGTTGCACCGGCAATTGCCGCACCTGTTGCACAATTAATCCATTGGTAAGTTAATGCTGTTCCAGAAGTGATTGTTGCATTTCCGTTATCTGTCGCCGTAGCTACTGGAGTACTATTTACAACTACATTCACTTGATCCGAGTTTTGGCAACCATTTGCCGCAGTTCCAGTTACAGTATACGTTGCAGTTGCAGCCGGAGTAAACGCTACAGTATTAGTCACACCATTATCCCAAGAGTAAGATGCAGCACCTGAACCTGAAAGAACAATAGAAGTTCCTGCACAGATAGTTTGATCAGCACCAGCATTAACTGTAGGAAGTGCATTTACGGTCACGACAACCGCGTCAGTGTTAGTACAACCAGAAGCGTTTGTTACAGAATAGGTAAATGTATGTATACCAGTAGGTGGTGTAAACGCAACTCCACCGGTTACAGCAACAGGACCTGACCATGTACCGCCAGCAACCGTTCCATTCAATGTTACAGCTGTTCCAATACAAATTGTTTGATCTGTACCTGCATTAACTACAGGAAGAGCATTTACGTTAACAACTACTGCGTCAGTGTTCGTACAACCAGAAGCGTTTGTTACAGAATAGGTAAATGTATGTATACCAGTAGGAGGTGTAAACGCAACTCCACCGGTTACAGCAACAGGACCTGACCATGTGCCACCAGCAACCGTTCCATTTAATGTTACAGCTGTTCCAACACAAACTGTTTGATCTGTACCTGCATTAACTACAGGAAGAGCATTTACGTTAACCACTACTGCGTCAGTATTGGTACAACCGGAAGCGTTTGTTACAGAATAGGTAAATGTATGCACACCAGCAGGAGGGGTAAAGGCTACGCCATCCGATACAGTAACTGGCCCTGACCATGAACCACCAGCAACAGTTCCACTTAATGTTACAGCAGTTCCTGCGCAAACTGTTTGATCTACACCTGCATTAACGACAGGAAGTGCATTCACGTTAACCACTACTGCGTCAGTATTGGTGCAACCGGAAGCGTTTGTTACAGAATAGGTAAATGTATGCACACCAGCAGGAGGCGTAAACGCTGCTCCATTTGTTACCGTAACCGGCCCTGACCATGTACCGCCAGAAACCGTTCCATTTAATGTAACAGCTGTTCCTTCACAAACTGTTTGATCCACACCTGCATTTGCAGTAGGAAGTGCATTTACCGTAACGACAACCGCGTCAGTGACAGTACAACCAGCTGCACTTGTTACAGAATATGTAAATGTATGCACACCAACAGGAGGCGTAAACGCTGCTCCATTAGTTACAGCAACCGGACCTGACCATGCACCGCCAGCGACCGTTCCGTTTAATGTTACTGCTGTTCCAGCACAAATTGTTTGATCTACACCCGCATTAACTAAAGGAAGTGGATTTAATACAACTGCAACTGTGTTAGCACTCGTACAACCTGAAGCAAATGTTGCAGTTGCAGTGTATGTTATGTTCGCAGCAATACCAGAAGCTGATACACTTAAACCTGAAGTAGAAGAAAGATATGTTGCAGGACTCCAAGCGACTGTATATAAAGGTACACCACCAACAATTGTAATGGTGTAATCCTCTGTTTCACCATATGGTGATTGCGCTAAACAAGGATCCATATAATTGGTTCCTAAAGCATCCATGTCACGTACACGCAACTTAGTTGTTCCATTTTTAGCTGTTAATGGAACTGTAAAAGTAAATGACGTTGTAGCTGGCGCAGCAACATGGTTATCTGTCTCGCCTAGTTTTTCATTAACATCATTTAAAGTTCCATTTTGGTTGAAATCAATCCAAGCTGCTAAATCATTTTCAGTATAAGTTCCCGCAGACAAAGTAATAGTATACGTTGATCCAGCGGTTAATGTGGTAGTTGTTGACCCAGCTGTTGGAAACAATGTATAATATGGCGCAGCTGCACCAACCGTTGCATTATTCAATGTATTTAATTGAACCGAACTTATATAATCACCAAATACAGTTCCAGTGCCATAAGTAGGTTGACAATAGCTAGGCGCAGGAATTGCTGCTGCTGCTGTTAACACAGAATTTCCATCACATGTTGCAGCCGGCGAAGCAGTTGCAGATAGGGATGGAACTGCAGTAACAGTGACAAGAACTTGGTCTGTAGCTGTACATCCAATAGCACTAGTTCCTGTAACTGTATAAGTAGTTGTTGCTGTTGGTATAAATGAAACCGCATTTGAAACACTATTGTTCCAAGAGTATGTTGAAGCTCCTGAGCCAACTAGTGTAACAGCAATTCCAGAACATACCGTTTGGTCAACACCTGCATTAACGACAGGAGGTGCGTTAACAGTTACAGTTGCCGCAGTTCTTGCTGGACTTGGACAAGCACCATTTTGACCTTGAGCATACAACGTATAAACACCTGGTGTTGCCGTTGTTGGTAAAACACTTGTTCCTACAGATTCAAAAGGCGAACCTGTTCCTATTTGTGTACCACCTGTTGCCGCAGTCCACCATGAAATTGTTGCAGGTGAAGGTACGGTATAGTTGATTGTCAATGTTGCAGCTGATGTTCCCGTTGGGAAAGTTGCCTCTTGGGTAGCATTATCACTGAAGAAATCCCAATACAATAAATTTACAATGCCACTTGTCGCTGTAAATGAGCCAGCTGGAATTGGACGTGTGTAATCAAAAGTACCTGCAGCATTTAAACTACCAACTCCCGCAGCAGCAGCATCTGTTACTACTCCAGAAAGTCCTAAACGAATGTCGTTCATCCAAGAAGTACCAAGTGCAGTTAAGCCATTATAATTCAAAGTTCCGCCGGTTATTACTGCACCTGCAGGTAATGAATAATTTGCAGTTGAAACAATATTTCCAGGAGCAGCATTTGTTTCAATTGGTTGAGCTGTTACATTAAATGATACAGTTGTTGAAGATACTGTAGGAATACTAGTTGTTGCACTTGCTGCCACTGATGCAGAAGTACTATTTTGACAAACACTAGCATTTGTAACAGTTGGATTAGACGTTGTAACCGAAGGCTGAGTTATTATTAGAGGTAATGCAGCAGATATATAACCATTTGCATCCTTCACAAGAACAGAGTATGTTCCAGCAATTAAATTTGTTGGGATAGCTCCGTAAGCTCCACCACCAACAG
>CANJSS010000071.1 GCA_947476955.1 Flavobacteriales bacterium | reverse complement strand
TTTTGTATAATAAACAGGCATTTAGTTGTTGAATAATTTGATACACTTTTAAAACTTAAAAAGCGGAGGTATAACCGATATTCTGATTATACCTACCGCAATTATGTCTTATATCAATGCTTAACGACTAATTTTTCAATTATTAGATTGTTTTCATCTGTTAATGCAGAGATTGTGTAGTACTCTTCAGATAAATCTAAAACTGAAACACTACTTATGCCATTGTTTACTTCTAATTCTTTAACAACTTTGCCCATCGCATCTTTGAAAATAAACTTGATTGGTGAATTTGATGAATTATTTATGCTTACAATATCATTGACTGGGTTAGGAAAAATTTCGTATTTCTTTGGCGCACTTATTTTATCTGATAAAAAAAGATTATTATCAATAATTTGAATGTTAAAGTCATACGTGTTGCCGTATCCGTTAAAAGAGTCGGATAAAAGATTACAAGGTGACAAACTAAAAGTGGCGTCATAAAATGGATTGCCAGATGGATTTGAACCCCTTATCAAACGAGCTCTACATGTTCCAAGATTTGAAGAGGTAGGAATGGTAATTGTTTTTAAAATTGGAGAAACTGGATCGGTGAAGACTGGTAAAAATGTATTTAATGTATTTGCATTATTCATCACCACTTCATTACTCTCAAATGCATTATTTTGATTAAAATCAATCCATAGTGAAAAGTATATAGGCTCCATGTCATTAACAGAAAAAACATTTAATTCGAAATCCATATTTCCTCCTTTGGGAAGCGAAGGAAAACTAAATGAATTATAAAAAGCATAATCATTTTGATTCGTAAAACTCCCTTCAGGACCGAAGTCTAAAGTTGTTCCCTCAATTTTTAAATTGTCGATCATGTTATAATTGTGCACATAAACAGAAGTACAATATGGCGCAGGATCGTTGATTTGTGAATAACTACAGGTTCCTGTTAATAAAGAAATAAGCACTAAAGCAAATTTTGTTTTTTGGGTTAAATTGTTAGATTTTTTCATAATATCGAAATTTTTAAATAATTATTAAATAATAAAGTTCATCAAAATCGATTCAGTTTAGGCGCCGTAAAAGGAATTCAAATTCTTTTGAATTTATTAAGAGACGACAAAGTCGTTTTTAAGGTTGCTTTCTTTTGAGTGTCCGCAATCGTAACAGTAACTATAAGAGCGCAAGTTAGTAACGGATCAACTGGTGCTCCAGCTACTAATGCTCTTAATGGCGGAGATGATGCATTGGTTCCTGCATTGGATATTTATCTCAATATCTTGGAAGTTTTTAATTATTCTGAACTAATTGTTCCTACTATTGGATTAAATAAAATGATTGTGCAGCAGATTAAATACGGATCATAATCTAGTCTAATCTGAACTTCACCGGAATTGTAGTATAAACTGACACTTTTTTACCTTTGTTCTCTCCAGGAATCCAATCTGGCATTGCATTTACAATACGAATTGCTTCCTTATCCAAACCGACTGCACCCTTAACACCACGAAGAATTTTAATTGCAGAAATCTTTCCTACAGCATTTACAACAAATTGCAGGTAAACTGTTCCTTCTATTCCATTTTCTTTTTCCATTTGGGGATAAATAAGGGTGTTTTTGATGAAATTGAAAAGTTCACTTACTCCACCTTTAAATTCTGGCATTTTTTCTGAAAAAGTTAAAATTTCCTCCTCCAAAAATTCAGGAACTGTATCACTAATAGTTATTCCACCACTATATCCTGGTGGTTCAATAATAGATGGCTCTCCCAAATAAAATGGTTCTGGAAGCACAACAATCTTAGGGTTTGCGGATGAAATTTTCTTCGTTTTGGGAATCGTAGGTTTTGATACAGTATTGCTACCCTTTTTAGGTGAAGCAGAAATCTCTGTTTTTGCAGGATTTTGTTGTGTTTTGATGGTTTTATTCTCCTCCGTGCACGCCACTAAATTTAAACAAACCAGCGACAAAATCAAAAAGGATGTGTTTCCACCCTTTTTTCTCAATGCAACTTCCAAAAGTGGTAAATCATCGTGGTGAAAATCAAATTGATTGTGTGTCATTCTGCCACACACCTCCTTTTCTCGATTAGAGAGTAAGTAGGTAATAATTTCCGCACGATCCATTTTAGTAAAGTCCATTACTGCTTTTTCGCAACTTTTACAATGGCGAGAAATTAAACCAATTTTCATGTTGCTCCAATCTTCTGCGCACGGATTTTCTATTTGAATTTTCATGTCGAATTAATTAATTAGTGTTTATTTCTTGAAAATAAGCAGTCAAAAATGCAAGAATACAAGTACCATGCCTTTTTGTTAAATTAAAAACGTAACTCAATTAAAGAAGCGCATTCCAACAACTTCTAAATGGGATCAATTGCGCAGGAACTATTTATTTCAACCTTAAAAGAAAGCCCGAACTTCCATCCCACCGGAATGAATTGTTTTGGTGCTTTCTGATTTTCTGCCGGTATACTGAATAGAAATTTGCAGGTTTTTGGAAACAGATTTTTGATAGCCCAAGTTCCAGGTGTAATTAATTCCCGGTCGCAAAGCTTCTAACATTTCAAAGCCTAAAGCTGAATTTTGATTGCCGATATAAGCAATCTTCACCATTTTTAAAGCACCTTGCAAACTGCCTTTTTCCGCCTGGTTATATTTGAAAGTTGAACCAATTTCATAAAGAATGGACGTTTCACCTCCCAATTCTAGTTTATTCACTTTTTTAGAATATCGCCCGTCCAAAGTTACCCGAAACGTCGTTGTTGGCTGGAAAATGATACTCGGTTGCACAAAATGGTATTTCAAGGAATAATTGCGCCCGGAAGTATAATCCGCTTCCGAATCCTTGGTTCCAATTTGTCCTTTGGATTCTAGCGATACTACTTTTTTTATGTTCCAACGAATAGAAAGTTCGTGGTAACGGTTTGCTCTAGAATCGAAACCTGTTGCGAGTAACGTTTTGGTATTCAAGTCTTGGAAGGTATATTCTCCACCAATTATACTCGATGTTCGGTTGAAGAAAATCGTATTCCGCAGATTGGTATTGGATGCAATTAAATTGGTGTCTCGAATTTGCGTTGAAAATGGATTGAATGCCTCCAATCCAGAAAACAAGTTTGTCTTTCGATTGATCCGAACTCTCGCTTGGTCTGAAAATCTGGAAAGAAATTTCTTGATTCCTTTTTTGGAAGACCAAATGCGTTCCGGGCGCCAGTAGATGGATTGGTTGAACTCATTTGAGTAGGTTTTTACATAGGAATTGCTTGGTGTAAAAACGCGAATATAACTTGCCTGATCTACATATTGTGCGATTTCAAATTCGTTCAAATCTTTTATTCCATCGCTGTTGTAATCTATCCAGGTGTAGATTCCCTGTCCGTCATTTACTTTGATATATAAAAATTCACGTTTTAATTCCAAGCCGGAACCAATTTCATAAAAACTATTCCATGTCAAAGCGCTTTTCCATAAATTTACTTGATAGTCAATTCTCCCCAACAACGTGTTTTCGGGCATTTGATTCAACAAAGTAGCATTCAACACTTTCAATTCACGGTAGCTTGTAACGAGATTCAACGTTTGATTTTTCAATTCCGTTAGTTTCAATTCTGCGCCCACCGTTGTTGCCTTCGCAACGTTTGTGAGACGCACACTATCCGAGCGTTGATCGTAGCGTTCACGGTAAAATACTTTGTAGCGGTTTTTAACGGAATCGGCATTGGATAAATAAAACTGGTAATCAAAAAACTGGTAACTATTTGTTTCCAAAGCCATATTTCCTCCGGAAAATTTATTGCGTTCATGGTCATCCAAATACCCGATTTTCAGCCATTTAAAATCCTTGGAAAATTCAGATCGGTGGCGCAAAAATTCGTTTTTCTGCACAGCGGCATTACTGGATAAATAGCTGCCGTCCCAACGGGCATTAAACCCATTTTGGTTCCATTTTCCATTTGTAAAGGTGCGTAATCCCTGGTAATCGTCTCCAATCTGAAAATGTTGCCCTTCCAGATTGAGATTGCCATTTCTCCTGTTTTTAAAATTTGCACCAAGCGTAGTTGCAATTTGATTTCCTTCAAACCCCTTGTTTCTCGTGTTCCAATCCCGGTCAAATTCTACTGATCGGTACTGTTCAATCGGACTAAAATTTCGCTCTAGTGTTTCCAATTCGAGCTTCGTTTCCAATTCCCAATTTACAATAGAATCGCGTGATAAAGGAATTTTCCCAATTAAACGGGTGCGGTTAGAAAAACTCTCGTCATCGGCGCTATCGAATTTGGAGAAGGTGTTTAAATCATTCTTGGAATATGCCAATTCGGTTTCTAAAACTAAATTTTTTCGAATCCGATAGCTCACACCGCTTGTAAGCATTCGTTTTTGCTTCGGCGTAATGATTATGCGCGAAGGAATATAATCTCCTTGCGGTATCCCAGCGATTGGCGCAACCCATTTGTAAACACGACCGAGCGCATTGAAATTACTGAATATATAATTGCCTTTTCCAGCTCCCACGAATGTGAAAACGGCACGGTAATAGGCAAGTAACGGATCAACCGAATAAACAAGAACTGAATCGTAGCCCAAAGAATCTATTAATTGATACAAGACTTGGTTTTCAAAATAACCGATGGAATCAATGCTATTGGTTTGTGCCAAATTCAAGCTATCGCCAATTTGAGCTAAAACCTGTTTTTGAGAAAAACTCAACGGCTGCTGCAACGATTGGTTTTTAGCATCTTGCTCGGAATACATATTCACCCAAAAATCCAATTTTTTTGAGGAGAAAGTTGTGGAAGTTTGAAAAAGGGATCGTGCATAATTTTGATCAGAATATTGAAATTCTATGACAATCCTACTGTCTTTCGTTATTGGATTGCGCGATGTAAAAACAACTTCCGCAGCATTATAATTGATGACATAATCGTATTCTTGTCCACGTTCTTTTAATTTACCATCGATATATACTTTTTCTGTGCCGGATAATACAATAATAAACGGTTCGTTTTCATTTCCCTTCAAACGATAAGGCCCTTGGTTTCCTTCAATTCCCTGCACAATTTGTCGGGCAAATTTTCCTTTCGATAGTGCACTACTAACTTGTGTATCCCATACTTTACTTGAATCCGTTGACCATCGGTAATTTAGCGTCAAACCTTGCGCTCGTTTTTTATAATTTAGGAAATACCCTTTTGGTTTGGAAATCCAGAAATCGCCAGCAATCAGTTTCATTCGGTCATTATAAATTTGAATGAATACTTGGTCAAATTCCTGCAATTTATTTGTGTTTCCGTCCGGCTGAATGGGTAAATTATCATCAGACACGGAAGCTAATAATTTTAAATTTGGTGCGATATCGCCGGAAAGCTCCAGGTTTAATGTAGAATTAACACCCAAATCTTGGTTGTTTCCAAAGGAAACGCCTCGGGAAATACTCCCTGACTTGTTTAAACCAGAGCCACCAAAAACATCGTTTACAGAATATGTATTTTGAATCAAATATTTATCGCGGTTTCCCTTTTCTTCCGAAAACAAAATTGAGGTGTCGCGGGTGGCATAAATTTTTGCAAGATTTAATGGCAAAACTCTATATTCCAAAGTAATCGAATCCTGACAAATTACATTTAACGTAAACAGGGAATTGCTCGGGTCGAGGTTATAATCACCTCGTGAAAGTGCCAATTTCCCACAATAAACGCGCAAGGAATTAGGAAAAATAGTCAACGAATCCAGCTGAATTTTCTCCTTGGTTGCCAGAATTGTTTTTTTACGCAAACTAGTTTCCTGTGAAAATACATTCAAGGTGCCAATCAAGAAGATAATAATTACGAGTATGCGACAAAAAAAAGACATGTGTACGAATGTACAACGCAGAAAGCAGAAAATTCGTGTTTGAAACAGAAAATACACCACAAAATAATCTGAAAATTAACCTCATCCATTTAATCTGTTTCGGATTATGAGGAAAAGCATCTATATTTTTGCCAACTCATTCTGAAGGTTTATAGCACTTTAGAAACTTAAATTGCTGTTAAAAAACGTTAAGCTCTATGCGTTCTATGCTACTGAGTCTTACTTTCGTTAAAACTTTTTTTGCGTGCGGAAAATTCGGGTCAATTTAATTGTTGTATTGGTTGTAATCTCCTTATTGGCTTTGCTGGTCATTCAAGCATTCCAAACCATTCAACTTTATGACAGAAAAGCATCACAATTTGAAAATAACCTTTCTACTTCCTTAGAAAGAATTGGTATCCGACATGAAAAAGCGGAAGATATTCGCCGGTATTTGCAGATAGTAAACCGCGATTTTAGCGGCCAGTATAAAGATATTTTGAAGGAGGAATTCAAGCACCTTTTATCTTCACAAGAATCGATTTCTATTCAGGACACCACTATTTTTGAAAATGGTGAAATGCAGAATTTTTTAGTGATCAAAGGATCTGCCTACGATTCTCTAACCGGTTTATCCACGGAGCAGCGCGTTATGGCTAGAGATGTTAGGCAATTAAGAGATTTATTTGATAAACAAAAGAAACAAATTCCACACAACGATTCCATAAAACTCGCCATTCAATTGGACCAACGCGTGCTGCAACAGATTTTCAAAAAGGCGAAATTCGTAAACGATATGATGGTTGAAGCATTTCGAAATAATGTCTATGAAGATCCTTCGAAACGACTGGATGTTGTGTTTTTAGATTCCGTTATTCGAACTGAGCTAGCCAACGATGATTTGCCGAAAACCTATAAATTCATGGTCGCAAATGAATATGGAATGCCAATCCATTTTGCAAAATCTACTCCAAACTATTCGGTTGAACTAGATACTGTACTTTCCGGAAAAACAATCTTGTTTCCAAGTAATATTCTAGATGAAGATTTGTATTTACATATTTATTTCCCGAAGAAAGGCGCGTTTTTATTTCAGGAAATGTGGGCATCCTTCACCATTAGTTTAACCTTGATGATTTTAATAATTGTCGCTTTGATGATTATGTTCCGCACAATTTTAACCCAGCAAAAACTATCAGAGATGAAAAACGATTTCATCTCCAATATGACGCATGAATTTAAAACACCAATTTCCACTATTTCACTTGCCTGTGAGGCAATGAACGATCGCGATATGGTGCAGAATAACACAGCAAACATAGCGCCGTATGTAAAAATGATCAGCGATGAAAACAAGCGATTAAGTCTTTTAGTGGAGCGAATTTTGCAAAGTGCCGTAATGGATCGCGGAGAACTTAAATTGAGGGAAGAAAAGGTTGTTTTGGATGACTTACTTCGGGAAATTACCAAAAATGCACAATTCAGAATGCATAACGGCGATGGAACGATTCAATTGAACCTTCCTGAAGAGCCGATTGAAATTATTTCAGATCGAATGCACCTGACAAATATCATTAGCAATCTAGTTGACAACGCTATAAAATACAGTAAAGATTCGCCGAAAATTGAAATAAGTTTAAAACGGGAAAATAAGAAACTGCTTTTAAGCGTTAAAGATTCGGGAATTGGCATAAAAAAAGAGCATATTTCCAAAATTTTTGATAAATTATACCGTGTTCCAACTGGGAACGTTCATAATGTCAAGGGATTTGGTCTGGGTTTGAGCTACGTGAAAGCAGTAGCAGATATTTATGGCTGGAATATTTTGGTAAACAGCAAATTCGGGGAAGGGACAGAATTTATACTCATAATGAAAGAAACACTATGAACAAAAAGACAAATATACTTCTAGCAGAAGACGATGAGAATTTAGGACATTTATTGCACACCTATCTCAAAAACAAGGGTTTTGATGCCGATTTGGCACGAAATGGTAAACGGGCATTTGAGAAATTTACTGCCTCTTCCGCTAAGTATGACTTTTGTATTTTCGATATCATGATGCCGGAAATGGATGGTTTTACCCTGGCAAAGGAAATTCGCGAAATTGACAAAAAGGTGCCAATTCTTTTTCTTACTGCCAAATCAATGAAAGAAGATAAGTTGGAGGGATTTGCCATTGGCGCGGATGATTATTTGACCAAACCATTTTCAATGGATGAATTGTTGGCGCGTATCACTGCAATTTTACGGCGCACCGAAACTACTGTATCAGATTCGAATGAAGAACTGAAGGTTGGGAGAATAAAATATGAACCAGAATTGCACCTTTTGCACTTGCAGAATGGCGTTAAAAAATTGACTACTAAAGAAAACCAATTGTTGCAATTATTGGTGAAAAATGAAAACGAAATTTTAGATCGACAGGCAACGTTACGTGCAATTTGGGGCGACGATAACTATTTCAATGGACGGAGTATGGATGTTTATATCGCTAAACTCCGAAAATTATTGAAAGAAGACGCTTCTATCGAAATCATGAATATTCATGGAAAAGGATTTAAACTAATTGTAAATAAGCAAGGAAATTTTGGATTGTTAAATTAAAAGACAAAATCTAATTCGCAACTTGTACCTTGTAAGGCGCTAAAAGTCGCCAACTTTTTCTAACTTAGCAGCATTAAATAAGCTGTGAAGAATTCTGTAAAATACATATTGCAACAATTGATGGGTTTTAGGACCTACTTGTATGTCTTTGCAATCTTCAAAATAAAAACGCTTCGATCGGACTCAAAAGAAAAAGATTTTTTTCACTTTCTTTCCTTGTTGGAAGATGGAAAAGGAGCTGTACTCGATGTTGGGGCAAACATCGGAATTATGACCGTTCATCTTGCAAATAAACTACCAAACTCAACGGTTCATGCTTTTGAGCCAATTCCAGATAATTTATCCGTTCTAAAGAAGATAATCGCAAAATTCAATTTAAAAAAGATAAAAATTCATGAAGTAGCCGTTGGAGAAACGATTGGAAATGTACAGATGATTCTACCCAAACAAGGAAAAACAAGAATGCAGGGATTGAGTCACGTCAAGCATGAATCCATAACAGAATGGAACGAAGGGGAAGAATTTGAAGTTCCATTAAATACGCTAGATAATTTACTGAACGGCGAACCTATCCAAGGAATTAAAATCGATATAGAGAATTTTGAATTTTATGCTTTGAAGGGCGGTAGGCGTATTTTGGAATCCAATCATCCAATTATTTACGCGGAATTATGGGACAATGAAAACCGTATAAATTGTATTGAATTATTAAGCGGATTAAATTACCATGCCCATGTAGTTGTGAATAATGCACTTGTTCCCTATGAAACTCAAAAACACACCAACCAGAATTTTATCTTCATTGCCAATTAACTGGTAAAATCTGCGTTTAGATCCTCAAGAACAGTTTTTTCGAATAAAAATCGCTGCAAAAGACAATTACTTCTTACTTTCACCCATGCAAAAAAAGTTTCTTTCTAATTTGGCATTAATCCTGGTTTTGAATCTTCTGATCAAACCTTTTGCTATTTTCGGGATTGATGCAACGATTCAAAATCGCATTGGAGCGCAGGAATATGGTTTGTATTTTTCTTTGCTTAATCTCTCGTTCCTCTTTAATATCGTGATGGATCTGGGGATTAATAATTATACCACCAAAAACATTGCGCAGTTCCCACATATTGCAGGAAATTATATGGGTAAAATTTTCAGTTTTCGACTGCTTTTATTCTTTCTTTATGCGGCGCTAACTTTTATCCTTGCACTATTAATCGGTTACAGAGGCAGTCAAATTTACCTGCTATTTCTATTGGTTTTTAACCAACTTTTGGTTACAATCATTGCATATTTCCGAAGCCATTTTGGCGGATTGCACTTGTTTAAAACCGATGCACTTATTTCTGTTCTAGATCGTTTTTTATTGATTCTAATATGTGGAGGAGCGTTACTTTTTTCGGCCGCTAAAAACCAGTTTCAAGTAGAATGGTATATCTATATACAAACCATTTGTTATAGTTTAACACTCTTTATTGCCTGTATACTTTTATTTCAAAAAATCGGTTTGCCAAAATTTAAGTTTAACCCAGTCTTTTCACTCGCGATTTTAAAGAAAAGTTATCCGTATGCATTTTTGATCGTTTTGATGATGCTTTACACGCGCACAGATTCGATTATGCTCGAACGAATTCATGAAAATGGTGCATATGAAGCTGGAATATATGCGCAAGGATTTCGGCTTTTAGACGCGCTATTTATGTTTGGAATGATCTTCGCAAATTTATTGCTTCCAATTTTTTCGAAACTGTTACTAGAAAATAATTCGTTGATCCCAAATATGCTTAAAACCGCCCGAGACTTATTACTGGGTGGAGCAATTCTTGGCGCGATACTTTGCACATTCCACTCGGAATTTATTCTTGGATTAATCTACACAAACGACGTTTCTGCATCGGTTCCTTCGTTTCAATTTTTAATGTGGAGCTTTATAGGCATGTGCATTACACTGATTTATGGAACATTGCTTACCGCAAATGGCAACCTGCGTTTTCTAAATCAAATTTCTTTACTTGGCGTAATAGTTAACGTAGTATTCAACGCGTTTTTAATACCAACATTCGGCGCAGCGGGAGCCGCGTTTGCGACATTGGTAACGCAAAGTATGATTGCTCTGCTGCAAATGATTTACTGCCACGTTAAATTTTCCATTCCATTTTCCCGTTTCAACTCCTTAAACTACGTGTTTTTTATAGCATTGCTTTTGGCAATTCCTTTCTTAATTGAAAATCAAAATATGCAATTTATCCTACAATTAGTTGCTGGAATAGTTGGATTATTTCTTTTCAAATTCATTGATCTCAAACAATTGAAGGAAACTTTTCAGGGTAAACTAGCAGAAAATGAAATAAATGGAATGAACTAGCGTTTTTACCGACGAGAAAAAGTTTATTTTAAAAGCGAGTAAATGACTAAATTCGCACAATAAAAAAAATCGAATGGCTGAAAAATTGAGTGAACTGGAAAAAGAACGTCAAAACTTATTACTCTTTATCTGGCGCAAACGCAAACTATTACTAATTGTGACCGCGATTGCAGCAGCAGTTTCCATTGTTGTTTCTTTCCTTTTAACTCCTATTTATCGTTCCACAGCAATCGTTTTCCCAGCTGCAACAAGCACCGTTTCCTTCTCAGAGCAGCGAAATGCAAAAGCAGCGGCGATGGATTTTGGGGAGGAAGAGCAAGCGGAACAATTAGTTCAAATTCTACAATCTTCTAGAATTCGTGACAAAATTGTTTCACAATTTGACCTAATGAATCACTATGAAATTGACGCGAAAGATCCTAATAAATACTTTAAACTTGTAAAGCAATACAATTCAAACTTTTTATTTGTTCGTACCCGTTTTGGTTCAATTCAAATAGACGTGCTAGATGTGAATCCCCAGAAAGCAGCAGACATGGCTAATAAAATCGTTGATTTAATAGATACTGTAAAAAATAATATGGTAGCTGAACGAACGTGGCCAGCATATGAAATCAATAAGCGGAAAAAGGAACAACTAGAACAGGAACGCAAGGATGTTTTGTTCAGACTGGATAGTTTGGCGGAATTAGGCGTTGTTTCCTTGGAAGGAAGAACGAATTTATTTCAAGCTTACGTAGACTCTAAAAGTGCGCAAGAAAAAGCGGAAATAAAAAAAACCATTGATATCAATATGAAGCATGGATCTCTTTTCGATGGATTGGAATTTATTCGAAATGAAAAAATCATGCAATTGGAGGAATTTCTTGTTTCTTATGAGCAAGCAGAATCGGATGCATATTCCGTATTTAACCATAAATTCGTTGTAGAACGAGCTGTGGTTGCGGATAAGAAAGACAAGCCTAAGCGGATGATTATCGTATTATTGAGCACGATTGGTGCATTTGTTTTTATGGTCTTTGCATTGTTGATTAAAGACCGATTGAATGAGCTGAAAAAAATCGCTTAATTCGTGCATTTCATTCGCAAAAATACTTCCTTTCTTTTAATCGGAATTGCATACATTGCCTTATCTGTTTATTTTACGTGGGAAGATCAGGCTTATTTATCGCTATTTCCCATTGCTTTACTGGCAATTTATTTCGCCATTTATTATACCGAATGGACTTTTTTAAGTTTGGCTTTTTTAACCCCAGTTTCCATAAATATTGAGGAATATTCTGAAAGTTTCGGTTTGTTCGTTCCAACAGAGCCCTTGCTTTTCGGTTTTTTAATTTTACTCTTATTATTTCAAATTCAAAAACAAATTGTTCCAGCAAAGATTTGGCAAAATCAATTAGTTTGGGCCATTGGACTCTACCTTTTTTGGATTTTAATTACTTCTATTACAAGCACGCAGCCCATTACATCCTTAAAATTCCTTTTATCTAGGATTTGGTTCATCGTGCCGATTTTGGGATTCGGAAGTTTCATTTTTCAGGATAAAAAAAATATTCAACGTTTCCTATGGCTATTTGTAATTGGAATGATGCTGGTAATAAGCTATACTTTAGTCGTTCATGCAAGTTACCGTTTTGGTGAAAAAGAAGGACATTGGGTTATGTGGCCTTTTTTCAAAGATCATACAATTTATGGGGCAATAGTTGCATTGATTGTTCCGCTCGTATTTGGACTATATTTCTCCAAAAAGCATGCACCGCTAATTCAAGCAATTCTTATTGGTTTTATTGGAATCACCTTGCTTGGTTTGTATTTTTCTTATACCAGGGCCGCTTGGTTAAGTGTCTTCGCCGCACTGTTAGTTTGGGCATTAATTCGTTTTAAAATTAAATTTAGTTGGATAGCTGGAGTTGCATTGCTAGCTGGGTCGGTACTTTTCTTTTCATGGGATTCGCTACAAATGGAACTTGAACGGAACAAATCCGAGCATACTACAGAAGAATTTGGTGAGAAATTACAATCGGCGACAAATGTTACAACGGATGCTTCTAATCTTGAGCGAATCAACAGATGGTCTTGTGCGATTGAAATGTTCAGAGAACGCCCAATAGTTGGTTTTGGACCTGGCACGTATGCCTTTGAATATGCGCGTTTTCAGGATCCAGAAAATCTTACCATTATTTCCACCAATTTTGGAAATCTTGGGAATGCACATAGTGAATACCTCGGTCCGTTGGCAGAAATGGGATTTATTGGAATACTAGCAATGCTGCTTATCGTTGCGGCAATTTTCTACAAAGGAATCACCTTATACAACCGCTGGCCAAAAGAAGATAAAGAAACTCGTACCCTTCTTTTAGCAATGATTTTATCGCTTACCACTTATTTTGTGCATGGAATCTTAAATAATTTCCTAGATACCGACAAAGCAGCGGTTCCAATTTGGGGAATGTGTGCGGTATTTATTGCGCTGGAGATTGCATTAAATAGGAAAGCAGAGATTGGTAAGAACTAAATCTTTGATGGAAAATTCTAAAAATCCGGATATCCTAACGATGTAAAAGGTGAAGAATCGGATAAATGGACCTAATGAATAAGGAAAAAGTGATGGTTTGATGGAAGGCGGTATAATCAGAATTACGTGTTTTCAAAATCCTTAGAAGGAATCAATTTATTATTTTTTGTTTACACTAAACAGTTTAGTGTAAACATTTTTTTATATTTGTAAAAAAATGTATGAAATCTGAAGAAAAAATCCTATCATTTCTGCAGACAAAAGAAATGAGTACCGTTGAAGAAATCGCAAAAAATGTTGGTTTTTCTCGTCAATATATTCATAGATTATTGGATCGTCTCATCGATAAAGCACTTGTGGAAAAAAATGGTAAAATTCCACATGTCTATTATCGAATTTGTGATTCTAAAAAAAATACTGAGAATCCAAAAATAACACTAGAAAAAGAGCG
>CANJSS010000070.1 GCA_947476955.1 Flavobacteriales bacterium | reverse complement strand
TTCATTCGAAACTCCTAGAGTATTAAAAGAAATCGGAATCAGTTGCTTGCAAGACATGAAATCATGGATATTTTATCCTTCCCAAATTGAAATTGAAATCTCTTACGATGGCATTAACTTCGAAAAACTTCCTGTTATAGCAACAATTCATCCTCTAGCTTCCTACTTCGATAGCCCTACTTCCATTCCAAATTACAGCTCGTATGTCGGTCCTACCAACAAGGATTTCTATCAAAAAACAAATTCCGACAAACCTATACTTGCATTTCGTTTGCTGGCAAAGAACTATGGAAAGTGTCCGGAATGGCATTTGGGAGCAAACAGTGAAACTTGGTTGTTTTCTGATGAACTAATATTTAGGTAATTTTTTAATGAACGATGGCATAATAATAATTGCAGAAAAGTATGTATTTTTACCCCTCAAGTTTTAATAAAACCAAAAACAGAATAATGAAACAATTTAAAATTAGTTTATTAGCCTTCGTTTTGATGATTGGCTCGTTTGCCAAAGCAGATGAAGGAATGTGGTTCTTGATGTTTATCGATCGTTTAAACCAACGCGATATGCAGAAAATGGGACTTCAGTTAACAGCGGAAGAAATTTATTCCATTAACAACCATTCTTTGAAAGATGCAATTGTTCAATTTAACGGCGGTTGTACGGCAGAAGTTATTTCAAAAGAAGGTTTATTATTAACCAATCACCACTGTGGTTACGATGCGATTGCTGAACTTTCAACACCAGCATCCAACTATTTGAAAAATGGCTATTGGGCTGCAACAAAGAAAGAAGAGCTAAAGCCAAAAAGTTTGTACGTTCGTTTTTTCGTTCGAATGGACGATGTTTCTAAGCGAATTCTTGCGAAAGTAAACGCAGGAATGACGGAATCAGAGCGTGAAAAAGCAATTAACCAAGAAATTGCATTAATAGAAAAAGAAAACAATGAAGGAGGGAAATATACGGTTTCTGTTCGTTCATTCTTTCAAGGAAATGAATTCTATTATTTCGTTTACCAAGATTATAAGGATGTTCGATTGGTAGGCACACCTCCTGAAAATGTTGGAAAATTTGGTGGCGACACAGATAACTGGGAATGGCCAAGACATACAGGAGATTTCTCTATGTTCCGCGTTTATGCAGACGCCAATGGAAATCCAGCTGATTACTCTGAAAGTAATGTTCCTTTGAAACCAAAACAGCATTTAACCGTGAATATTGGTGGCGTAAAAGAAAATGATTTCGCTATGATTTTAGGTTATCCTGGAAGAACGAATCGTTGGATGCCAGCAGGGGGAATCGAGCAAAACGTTAAGTTCGCTTATCCTGCTTGGGTAGAAGGATCTAAAGTTGGAATGGATCAAATGAAAAAATACATGGATAAAAGTGATGCTGTAAATTTGATTTATGCTTCAAAATATGCTGGTGTTGCTAATTACTGGAAAAATCGCCAGGGAATGATCGATGCATTGTCAAAATTCCAAACTGCAAAATTGAAAGCTGCACAAGAAGCTAAATTTAATAAGTGGGCAAATTCAGCTGCGAATAAAGGAAAGTACGGTAATGTTATTACAACAATCAATGCGTACTATGCATTAACCAATGAAAAATCAAAACACGATAATTACTTGCAACAATTGTTGCGTACTTCTTCATATGGTACAATTTCTAGATCCCTTGGTAAACAATTAATCGGATATGCTAATGCAGATGCTGCAGCGCGCGCAACGATGCGGATAGATTTGGAAGAGACAATTAAAGGTTTCTTCGCAGAACTTTATTTACCGGCTGAAAAAGATATTCTTGCTGCGCAATTGTCATTGTATGCTACAAAAGCAAAAGGATATTCAATAGCTCCATCCGTATTGGCGATTGGCGGTAACTACGAGAAATATGTGAATTCACTTTTCACGTTAAGCATGTTCACATCGGAAGAAAAAATGATGGCTTTTCTAGATCTTCCTTCTGAAGGAATGGTTACAAATGATGCCATGTATGCTTTGTCAAATGATTTGATTTCCCATATCAATTCCAAGTCGGAAGAGATTACGAAAGCACAGAATGATTTCAGCGCTTCTTACCGATTATTGGTGGAAGGATTGAGAGAATCCAAACTTGCACCGATTCAATACCCAGATGCAAATTCAACTTTGCGTTTGACGTATGGAAAAGTTAATGCACTTCCTTCGGACAAACGCAACGATGCGAAAGTAAACTATTACACAACTATGGATGGTTTGGTGAAGAAATATAAAGCTGGTGATTCTGAATTTGATTTGCCTGCAAAATTAATGGAACTGCACAAAAGCAAGGATTATGGCGTTTATGCAGATGCAAAAGGATATATGCCAATTTGCTTTTTAACGGATAACGATATCACTGGTGGAAATTCTGGTTCTCCTGTTTTGAACGGAAAAGGACAATTAATCGGATTGGCTTTTGACGGAAATATTGAAGCGATGGCTGGTGATGTTGTTTTTGACAAAAACCTACAGCGCACTATCAATGTAGATATTCGCTATGTTTTATGGTTGATAGAGAAGTTCTCCGGAGCAAAACACATTGTAGACGAAATGGATGTTGTGAGATAAAATTTTCGATGCTTAGTTTGAATCCCGCTCATTCGAGCGGGATTTTTTTTTGATAAATTTTACCAATTCATCCTGATGATTTCTTATTATGGAATTAAAATCCTAATCATTTAATAACCTTTTATTCAATTACTGCTAACATTAAGATAAAGAATTTCCTTTTAATTTGTATGTATGAAAACACAACAAATAGAAAACCACAACCAAGAGGAAAAGCTTCAAGTAGACACCTTAATGCTTTATTTGGAGCTAGGAGATATAGCTGGTAAAAAAGGAGATGACCAATCTGCAATAGATTTCTATATCAAAGGATTACAAATTGCCCGAGAAATAAAAAACAAACCACGCGTGCAACAGTTTTCAAATTTAATCCTTACGTATTTATAATACGTTGAAAGGAAATTCTAGAATTATCAGTTAGATTGGCTATTCTATAACCTATTTTACTTTTAATGAACTATTTTCTGAATAATTCTTGCATTACCTGACCTTTTGAAATTGGGAAATCAAATCCCAAAAGCTCCGCGATTGTTTTACTGATATCAATTAATTCATACTCCGTTTGAATAACTGTATTTGATTTGAAATCCGGACCTAAAGCCACTAGATAAATCGATCTGCATCCAATACAATTGTCGCCGTGACTAATAAAACCATCTTTATGTCCGTCAAAATGTCTGCCATGATCATTGGTTATAAAAAGCGTTGTTTTGTTTGCGTAAATCGAATCTTTTTGAATGAAATCCCACAATGCTAATGCTGTTTTATCGGTGTTTTTTATTCCTTGTAAATACTCTTTCCAGCGGTTCTGGTGTCCATTTACATCCACTTCCAATAAATTAATCAAGGTCAATTTCGGATGGTGTTTTTGTAATATTGTTTTTGCGTTGAGCCATGTTGATATATCACCAGCATAATCTAATCCTAATCCATTCACGCCGCAATACTGAGAAGGTAGATTTTGATTTCTCCAATATCTATCTTTTGTGTTTGCTAAAACACTTAATTTCCCTTTACTCGCAATTACCCATGCGTTTGTTGAATCCAGTTTCTTCTCTTTTAAAAAATATTGAAACATGGAAGGGTTTTTTGGTAATTCCTTTCCATTGTTCTTAATCTTTTGGTAAACGCCAGTTGCAATTGCTACATGACCTGGATTTGTATGCGTTACACCATTGTTTTTGAAGCCTTTCACCAAAACACCTTGCGGAGCAAGTATTCTGGCTAAATTTGGAATATATTGAAATGTGGAATCACCGAATGTTTCGGATATGCGAGGTCCATCAATGACTAGAACAATAACATATTCTGTTTTGTATTTTGATTCAACCCAATTCTCTGAAGAAGTTCGGTTAAATGAAAATAAAAAACCCGTTAATAGTAAAACCAAGGTTGTTAAGAGTTTGTAGTCTCTTAGAAAGTTAAATTTCATTCGATACAGAATCACGGAAATTTGGGGAATTTTTGAAAATCAGGATCTCGTTTTTCGAGAAAAGCGTGTTTCCCTTCCTGCGCCTCCTCCGTTAAATAATAGAGTAAAGTCGCATCGCCTGCAAGTTCCATAATTCCATGTTGTCCGTCTAGTTCAGCATTTAAACCTCTTTTTATCATTCTCAACGCAAGAGGACTTCGTTTCATCATTGTTTTGCACCAATTTACGGTAGTTTCTTCCAATTCATCCAATGGAACAACTTTGTTAACCATTCCCATTTTCTCCGCTTCTAATGCGGTATATTGTTCGCACAAGAACCAAATTTCACGCGCTTTCTTTTGTCCAACGCAGCGAGCCAAATACGATGAGCCAAAACCGCCATCGAAACTACCAACTTTTGGACCTGTTTGTCCGAAGCGAGCATTTTCTGACGCTATTGTCAAATCACATACAACGTGTAAAACATGTCCACCGCCAATTGCATAGCCATTTACCATAGCAATAACCGGTTTCGGCATGGAACGAATTGATTTATGTAAATCTAAAACATTCAAGCGTGGTACGCCATTTTCTGAAATGTAACCACCTACTCCTTTAACATTTTGATCTCCACCGGAACAAAAAGCTTTATCTCCAGCACCAGTTAATATTATTACGCTGATATCGTTTCTCTCCCGGCATATATTCATTGCTTCAAGCATTTCCATATTCGTTTCCGGTCGAAATGCATTGTACACTTTTGGTCTATCTATTGTGATTTTTGCAATTCCCTCGAAATAATCAAATTTTATATCGGTATAATTTTTAATTGTTGTCCAATTGCGCGTTACCATATTTTATTTTTTCTTCAAAATTAATAAATGCTGGAAATAATTCACTCCATTTTTTTCAAATTAAGTTCCCTTTGGAGAGTATAGTGTAATGCCGTTTTCTTTATATGCTTTTTTCATTTGATCCTGAATCCCTTTTGCATCTAACAACAAAGAACTTGAATTACCGAAGCGAAACTTTTTTACAACCCCCTGTTCTATGAAAATGGGCAATAATGCATTGCTTCTTCTCAATAATTTTTGTTTTGGATCATGCACACGCGTCACCATATTCCGTAATGTTCTATTTTCAAAACGCACCATAATTTCAAATTCTTTTTCAAAATAACTCGAATATTTAAAATCTTCGATTAAATCTTCTGCCACATGTAAACTCGAAAGTGCGCCACTTAAATTCGTACCTAAACAAAGAATCTTTCCATTATGCGCAGCAACTTTATAAAATGGGCTATTTATATTATAAGGTGTTATATTTCCAAAATGATGTCCCACAAAGTATTCTGCATCCGCACCAATACAGGAAACCGGCTCTGTTGGATGTTCGCTTCGAATTGCGTCCGGTAATAGTCGAAAATATTCACTTAGTGTGCCCTGTTCAGATTTCGAATGTGCCACATCGAAAAAATCTAAGGTTCGAACGTACTCTAATTGGCAGTCTTTCACTGGAGAATTAGGCATCAGAAGATGGCCATTTTCACCAATTAACTCCAATAAAACATCCACTACATCTTTTTCGCCATTTTCGAATTTCCCTATCCTATTCAAGTTCGAGTAAACCAATAAAATATCCCCTGAAACAATACCTACCTTTTTTAATTGGTTGAGCAAATCATTTTTGGAAATCACGATGTCATTTTCTCTTTTCAGTTTTGCTAATTTGGCCTTTTTAGACGTTCCACGCAACCAATCTTGCAGAAATCCAGGAGTTAGTTTGTGGATAATTGAACCCATTCTATTGCGAAACGAAGGTGTAAATAATAGTCCCTTCTTGGATCTTCGGGGCGGATTGCATAAAGTTGAAGCGAGATAGTTTGGCGTATTTCAATGCTTGTTCAACCATACATCCATTTGTTCCAGGCGCTGTGTTTGCTGTTGCGCTAATTACATCGCCATTTTGATTTACTTTAATGGATACAGAAACTTTTCCACTTGCTCCTGTTCCGCATGTATAGCCTGGATTTCTAACATACCAGTTGTTATTTTGATGGGGATTTCTATTTGCCAAAGACCAATCCACCATTACATTTCCAGCAAAAACTGTATTACCTCCATTTTGAGAAGTTGATTCTTTGGGTTTTGATGAACTCATTGTTTTTGACTTCTTGCGCTCGTCAATTTCCTGCTGTATTTTCTTTCGATTTGCTTCGCCGCCTGCTTCCTCAAAAAGTTTTTTTTCATAATCCTTAACGGATTGTTCTACCTCACTAGCAGATTTATTTTCGAACCACTTCTCATTTGATCGTTTTCTAGTGTCATTTTGGTCCCTCGACAAATTTTTAACATCGGTAGGAATAAAATCGGCAGGAACTTCTATATTTTCCGGTTTTAACTTCACTTCGTCTTTTGGAATTACAACATATGATCCTTTATTGAATGGTTCAATGGGAAAATATTCCGTATACGATTCCATCTGTAAATAGATGAAAAGTCCAATGTAAGCTGCAAAAGCTGCAATGATACCGAACTTGAATCGATCCAATATTTCGAAAAATTTAGTCAATCTTTATTTTTGGTTGAATTATTCTATTTTCGGGAAGATACAAATAATGTAGCTCATTTGTATTAGTCAGCACTAATAAATCTTTACCAACTAATTGAATTTGCTGATAATTCAAAGGAACGAGTTCTATACCTTTGTTAGAATAAATTCCTTGGCGCGCGCCATTGGAAACAAGAAACAACTTCTCTGATAATCTATACACTGCTGTATACTCGATTGGAATTATAATTTTTCCTTTGGAATCAATCACTCCTTGCAATTCTAATTTTTCCACAATTGCCAATCCATTTTTGAAGCTTTCTGCATAATCAAATTGTGGCGGAAGGATAATTTTACCGGATAAATCAATAAATCCCCAGCCTTTCCCCATGGAGAATGCAAGTAAAGAACTGATATCACCAATTTCTGAATACTGAATGGGTAAGATGATTTTTCCTTGTTGATCAATTATACCAAATTTCTCTTTGAACTTTACGATTGCTAAATTGGAATTAAACTGGCTACGTTTCAAATAATTTGGAAATTTCTCATACTGAGGTGGAATAGTAATTTCTCCGCTACCATCGATATATCCAATTAAATCATTCTTTGATACTAGCGCACGATTAATAGACAATTGACCTATTTCCTCAAAAACCGGTGAAACTTTTATTTGGCAATTTTTACGCATCAAACCTAAGGAATCCTGTTTTTTAAAAGTTAGGAGTGAATCTGTAAAAAAATCAATAGACTCAAATTTGGGTTGAACAATAAATTCACCTATGGTGTTAATATATGCTTGTTTATCAAATACTTGTACTTTAGCTATCCCACCATTGAATGTATATGCTTCAGAATAAGAATATGGAATAACCAAGTGGTAATTTTTGTCAAAATAACCATATAAACTGTCTTTCCTTCCGTATACTAAATCTTCAGAAACAATTCCTAAATCCGTAAACTCAATTGGGAAAATGACTGCTCCAGATCGATCGATCATACCCTGCAAGCCATTCATTGAAACAAGGGCTCTTCCTTGCTCAAATTCCGTAGATTGATCAAAAATAAATGGAATTACTTCTCTATTTCCCTTATCAATGTAGCCGTATTTCCCATTTTTCATTGCCAACGCCAGTCCTTCTTTGAAAAAACCAAGTTGTTCATACTCCGCAGGAATGATAATATTCCCAGAATAATCTATGTAACCATACAACACTTCCGATTTGAAAGGCAGTAACTTGAGTTGCAAATAGCTCCAATCTTCCTCTAGCTCCTCTTTAAATGGATAAAGTGGAAAATCCAATTTAAATTGATCGATTCGTTCCTCTGAGAAATCGAGCATATACAATTGGTAAATTTTACGCCAAGCATCGCCAACATTTCTATTATCAGGATGCTTTGACAAAAAGGAAGAATACGCTGAAATGTCGTTTCCATTCGTTTCAATTTCATAGATACGATCTTGTGCTTTTGGAACAAAAGGATTTTCAGGACATTTCTCCATAAACATCAAATATGCCACAATATCATTTGTTTGTGTGTATTCTTGGTATTGCAAACGGTCGAAATTGAGCTGTGCTTCATTTATAAACGAAGAATTTGGATAGGAGGAAATAAATTGTTGAAATTCAATGGAATTATTCGCAGTAATGGCTAATTGAAAAGCAATGGAATCTCTTTTAAACGTAGCTGCAAATAGCTCATTTGACCAAGGATGATTGGCAATGAAATCGTTAAAACCAGCCACTGAATTGCTTTTTATTGCTCGTTGATAAAAACTTGAGCTAATCTTAGCGCGTAGTTCTACTATATTTAAGTAATCAAAACCATACTTTTTATATGCTTGCTTGCGTTTTTCATTCAGTAAACCATAAGACGTTTCTGATCTTTTTATACAGACAAAAGCAGAATCTATAGAATGAAAAGGGTTATCTTCTCGGAAATAAATGGATGCAAGGCCAAAAGAAGCGGCTGAATAGTTCTTTTTAATTGATTTTTCGAAAAGGGTTTTTGCTTTAAAATAGTTGTATGCGTTCAGTGCAACAAAAGCTTTGTCTATCCTACTTGCTTGGCAAATTGGGACTTCTGAAAAAACAGACAAAAAGACTAAAAGGAAACTTAACTTTTTCACTTTTACAAAGGTAATTAGTTATAATTAAAAATAGAACGATAAAATGCGCAAACTATTTTAAAAAGTTATTTGAAAAAAAAAGCCTTCCATCAAATGACAGAAGGCCTTGTATATTCAACAGGTTGTCTCATTTCATGTGACGACCATAACGTGTTTTGAATTTATCAATACGACCTGCAGTATCTACGAATTGAACTATTCCAGTAAAGAAAGGATGTGATTTGTGAGAAATATCTAGCTTAACTAATGGATATTCGTTACCATCTTCCCACTTTATTGTTTCGTTAGAAGTTGCGCAAGAAGGACAAACGAATGCATAATCATTTGACATATCTTTAAAAACTACCATTCTGTAATCTTCTGGGTGTGTATCTTTTTTCATTTTGAGTGTGTTAAATGCTTTTTTTATCCGCTTACTTCCTCTAATGTGCCTAAACGGGTTGCAAAGTTACACAAACTTTTTAAAAATCTTATTTTTTTTTAAATTAAAATAAAGATTGTTTGTTTTCGTTATTTTTGTGTCAAATAGAAATAAATATTACTTCCTAGAATCGTGTCAAAAAAAATATATTTCTCCATTATATTTCTGCTAATTCTTACTTCGCTTTGTGTGAGCTGCAAAAAGTCGAACTTACTTTCAAAAGGAAACTTAAGTTTTTCAGTTGATACATTGGTATTTGATACCGTTTTCACAACAATTGGTTCCACTACAAAACAATTCAAAATCTACAATAAAGAAAATAAAACGGTTCAAATTGAAGAAATCCAATTAATGGGAGGCGCGGATTCTCCTTTTAGAATCAATATGGACGGGTTAATGGGAACAGAATTTTCTAAAATTCAATTAGAAGGGAAAGACAGCTTGTTTACCTTTGTTGAGGTAACATTGGATATTAATAATCAAAATTCGCCTCTGATTATAGAAGATTCTATCCGATTTAGAACAAATGGCGTCGATCAATATCTGAAACTTGCCGTTTGGGGTCAAGATGCTTATTTCCACTACAAAGATTTAAATGACGATATTAGTAATCCTTGGTTTAATGATAAACCGCATGTTATTTATGGTTACGCTGCAGTAGATTCTGCAAAAACGCTAACAATTCCAGCTGGAACAGATATTTATTTACATAAAAACGCAATTTTGTATGTGTACAAAGGAACACTTAATATTGAAGGAAGTTTGGGTAGCGAAGTTACGTTTCAAGGCGATCGACTAGAAAGTTTGTACGATAATGTAACTGGTCAATATTACGGAATCTATTTTCAGGAAGCTCGACCTTCTAAAATCAATTATGCGATTATAAAAAACGGCATTTCTGGTGTTCATTTGTATTCCCGTGACCCGGATTTCTCGGACTATACTTTAAAAGTAACCAATACAATTATCCAAAACAATGCGCGCTACGGAGTTTTTATTTATTCCGGTGCAAAAGTAAAAGCAGAAAATTGTGTAATTACCAAAAATGGAAACCATGCACTCTTCGTATTGGAAGGAGGTGATTTCTTCTTTAACCATTGCCATCTTTTGGGTTATGGCGCTGGTGACGCCGCTACTCCGGCAGTAGGAATTAGTAATTTTTACAACGATTACGCTAACAACGTAACGAATATTGGTTCTATAAACGAAGGTAAAATCTACAACAGTGTGATTTACGGAAACCAAGTTTCTGAAATCGTTTTTGACACCTTACCAGGTGCAAACCTTCAATTTGATATCCGCAGCTGTGTGATAAAAAGAGAAACGCCTGCAACGGAAAACTATTACACTTCTATTCTTTGGAATAGTAATCCGTTATTTACGAATATTGCTGAAAACGATTTTACTTTTCAACTCGGCTCTTCGTTAAATAACACTGCAAATCCTGCTTTAACCGCTTTGCTTCCACCCCCATTCTACGATATAAAAGGTATTTTAAGAAATGCTGCAACGCCGGATATTGGTGCTTACGAGAATTAGGTTTAGAAATTAATTTCAGGATAAAAAAATGCCCAATCTTTCGAAAGGGCATTCATTTTATTTATATTTTTTGGTTTAGATTAAGCATTCATGCCATCCAAAACATTCATAACATCTTTAACCGCTTCAGCAGATTCTCTTAGCAATTCTTTCTCGTCTGCATTTAAATCTAGCTCTATAATTCTTTCAATTCCGTTTTTACCTAAAACAACAGGTACACCAATATAGATATCTTTCAATCCATATTCACCTTGTAACCATGCACAAACTGGGAAAATTCGTTTTTGATCACGTACAATTGCTTCAACCATTTGAGCCGCAGCTGCTCCTGGCGCGTACCAAGCAGAAGTGCCAAGTAATTTAACAATTTCTCCACCACCAAATTTAGTTCGTTCGATGATTTCGTTTAATTTCTCAGTAGAAATCAATTCCGTAACAGGAATTCCTGAAACGGTTGTATAACGCGGCAATGGAACCATTGTATCGCCATGACCACCCATCAATACCGCTTGGATATCTTTTGGAGAAACATTCAATTCCGTTGCTAAAAACGCACGGTAACGAGCTGTATCTAAAACTCCAGCCATTCCAAATACTTTCTTAGAATCAACTTTTGCAGCTAAAAATGCGCAATACGTCATTACATCCAAAGGATTAGAAACGATGATAATTACAGCATTCGGCGAATATTTTACAACATTTTCTGTTACAGTCTTTACAATTCCTGCATTTGTTGCAATTAAATCATCGCGTGACATACCTGGTTTACGCGGCAAACCTGAAGTTATAACAACAACATCAGAATCAGCTGTTTTTGAATAGTCATTCGTCGAACCAATTGTGCGTGAATCGTACAAATTTATTGGAGAAGTTTCCCAGATATCTAGTGCTTTACCTTCAGCAAATCCTTCTTTAATGTCCAACAAAACAATTTCATTGGCAATTTCTCTTTGGGCTAAAACATCCGCACATGTTGCACCTACATTTCCAGCGCCTACTACTGTTACTTTCATTGTTTATTTATTTTAGATTGAAATCACTATTTATGCCGCCAAATTTAATACTAATTGAAGAATATTTCAGTTAATTTGTGCGTAAAATTAGTAGATTGTCAATAAATAGTTTTTAAAGGCAACCCAAGAATGCCCATTACGTCTAACAAATGTTAAGAATGTGGAGAATAAGGAGAAATTAGAGGAGATTATTGAAGGATGCTTGCGAAATAATCGAAGGTCGCAAGAGGAATTGTTTAAACTTTTCTATGGTAAAATGTTACCTGTTTGCCTGCGTTACATTCCAGATCGCGACAGTGCTCAAGAAGCTTTGCAAGAAGGATTTATAAAGGTTTTTGAGAAATTGGGCGGTTTTGATTACAAAGGCTCTTTCGAAGGTTGGATTAGGCGAATAATTGCGAATACGGCGATAGATGCAATAAGAAAATCAAAAAAAGATCCATTTTTAACCGATAACGACAACGATTTCAAACTTGGAGCTTCAGATCCAATGGTGGAAAAGGAGGAAATTGAATATATGGATTTGAAAGCAGAAATTGCAATGGAGGCAATTCAAAAGTTATCTCCAGGTTACAGAGCAGTTTTTAATTTATTTGTTTTAGAGGAATATTCTCATAAAGAAATAGCGGAACAACTTGGAATCAGCGAAGGAACTTCCAAATCCAATTTAGCAAAAGCAAAGATGAACTTGCAAAAAATATTAAATGCGAAATTTTTGAGTCTTAAATAGCATGAAAGAAAATTTAGAAAATAGTATTAAGGAAAGTGTAAAAGGATACGAATTACCGTACGATCCTTCTGCATGGAAAGCAATGAGCAAAAAACTTGATCACGTTATGCCTATTTCCCCTAAATCAAAATTGAAGTGGTACTTAGGCGGTGCTGCAACTATTGCTGTTATTGTTTCAGCAATCACACTTTTACCTGCTGAAAAGTCTACTTCAAATCAAAGTATTAAAACTGCTAAAAATGAAGTAAGTAGCACTATCAAAACAGTCAATACAGCGAATACTTCTATAACAACATCTATTAATAAATCGGATAAGGCTAATAAAACGACCAATGACGCTTCACTAAATGCTATTGAAGTTACTAATGATGTTAACCCTGCTAAACAAATCATGAATGAAGTGAATGCTATCACACCATTGAGGGTTAACAATTCCAATCAAAATACAAATCAACCTATAAATCCGATTAGTTATACTGGAATTTCGCCAATCACGTCTAAAAAGATTGAAATTGCTGATGTCGGCAATATTTGTCTAGGTGAAACGATTTCAATAGTAAATAAGAATGATATTAATTTGATTGTTTTCGATCCAAATGGCATAAAAACAATTATCAAACCAAATAAAACAACTTCTATCACTCCTGAAATTGATGGTAAATATACAATTGGATATACTGAAAATAGCCAACTCACAAGTAAATCATTTATTGTAATGCCAGTTCCAAAACCGGATTTTTCAATTGATGATCAAAATTCTTACGAAAATGGAATACCTTCAATAAATGTTTCAGCTACAACGTCAGGTAATTCTTTCACATGGGATTTAGAAAATCAAAAAGGAAGTGTTTTTGGCAAAGATATCAGTATTCATTATTTCAACAAGGGAAGTTACAAAGTATTACTGACTGTGCAAGGTGCAAATGGCTGTAAAGGAACAGAAACTAAAACGATACAGATTGCCGATGATTACAATTTATTAGCTGTCAATGCATTCGATCCTTCATCAAATGACAACAGATTGAATAGTTTTATGCCTTTTGCGCTAACTCAAAGAAATGTTGATTTTAGCATGATCATTATTGATCCAAAAGATGGAGCAGTAATTTTCGAAACAAATGACGCAACAAACCATTGGACAGGAACGGACAAACGCAATGGTCAAATGGTACCAGCAAATAAAGCATACATTTGGAAGGTTGTTATTCAAAATCCTGTAAAAGGAGAAAAATCAGAATATAAATCAACGATTATAAGATTATAAGAAAAAGGCTTCGGCCTTTTTCTTAATTAATCGAGGGAAATTTTAGTGAATTCAGTTAATAATCGCCTTCTTTTTTCTGCTGTTTTAATCTTGTGCAACTGCGTTTCCTCACTATCAGGGAACAAACTGGTATGTGATTCATCCAAACGGATTTTGAAAACTTCATTTGACAATTTAATTGTTTCCGCTGTGCAATATGTTTCTTTAAATCTTTCCC
>CANJSS010000069.1 GCA_947476955.1 Flavobacteriales bacterium | reverse complement strand
ATTTTCAATCTGCAGCAACATATTATAAAAAATGCAAAGCATATTGCGAAGAAAATAATCTATTAAAAGAGGAGATGGAAGCACTACTTTCTCTAATCAAGATAGACAAAACAGCTAAAAATTTCGAAATAGCAGTTCAAAAAATGGAGGAATACAATGCCTTACAGAAAAAATATTATTCAGAAGTTTCTGAAATAAATTCAGAGAATCGTGAGATGATAAAAATGGTTGAATCCCTGGAGAAAGCTGAATACGATAAAAAGGAAGCTCAAAAACGAGCAGAAAGGATTGCCTCGGAAAAATTTCAAAAATACTTGCTATATTCTATTTTCACCTTGTGCATAATTGCCCTAGTGATTTTAGCCATTTACAGAAAAAAAATTATTTAGGCATCCACTTAATTCAGCTTTGCTGGATAAATAAGTTTGAATTTAGGAATGAAGACTTGGAAAAATTCCCCGGAATTCAAATTTTTAAACGTGTAAAAACCCTTCATGAATCCTATTTCAGATTGCAATTCACAACCACTCGTATAGGTGAAGTTTTGACCTGGTTTTAAAAGGGGCTGCTCACCAACAACACCATCTCCACTCACAAAATTTGGATCATTCAAAGAATCAAATATATACCAATCTCTTTTTATCAATTGTACATTGAAATTATTATGGTTTTGAATAGTAATGCGGTAATTAAAAAAGTATACGTTTTCTGGTATAGAGGAAAAATCAGATCGAAAGTTCGTGTGAACGGTTATTTCTATTCCCTCGGTAATTGCTGTTTCCATGGTCGTTCGTTTGTCTGTTTACAGTTTCGAAAAGTAAGCCAATATTTATACAAAAACAAATTACAATGAAAAGAGTTTTTGTTATCCTTTAAATTTAACGTTTTAAAAGAAAAATAATTGTCTTAATCTCATCCTAAAGTACTTTATTTAGAATTATTCTAAATTAAAAAATAGAGTCGATAAATTAGTGAAAAACCTCTCCAAACACTCGGATTTTTTTAATTTTGTACCACTTATTAATAACGCTTTAAAACATGTCGAAGACAGTTAAGCTCAAGAAAGGCTTGGATATTAGATTATTAGGAGAAGCAGAAAGGGTAACCATTACCTTGCCATTGCCAACTACTATTTCTTTGAAACCATCAGATTTTCATGGAATGATTCCAAAAATGATTGCCAAAGAAGGCAGTCATGTAAAAGCAGGTGAAGTAATTTTCTGCAACAAGTACAATGAACCTGTAAAAATCGTTTCACCAGTTAGTGGAATTATTCAGTCCATTGTGCGCGGCGAGAAACGCAAGATTATGGAAATTTTGATTGCTGTTGATGCATCGCAAGAATTCCTTGAAACGCCAACGAAAGATCTTTCAACTCTATCTGGTGATGAGGTAAAAGAAACAATGCTCTCTGCAGGTTTATGGCCATTTGTGAAACAACGTCCGTTGGATATTATTGCGTTGCAGGATAACGCTCCAAAGGCAATTTTTATCTCTGCGTTTGATAGCGCTCCATTAGCTGCAGATTTTAATTTTTCAATGCATGGACAAGATGCAGATTTTCAAGCTGGTTTAGACGCATTGGCGAAACTTACCGCGGGAAAAGTGCACTTGACATTGAATGCAAAAACAGCAAACGATGCAAAGTTCGAGCACGCTAAAGGCGTTCAAATCAATAAAATTTCCGGAAAGCACCCAGCTGGGAATGTTGGACCGCAAATTCACCACATTGATCCAATCAATAAAGGAGAATTCATTTGGACGGTGAATGCGCAAGATGTTGCAATTATTGGGAGGTATTTTATTACTGGAAAGTATGATGCGCACAAAACAATTGCACTGACTGGCTCTGAAGTCGTTGCTCCAAAATACTATAAAACGATTATCGGAGCAAATGTTTCCTCGCTTTTAAAGGATACTGTTAAAACAGGAGGGAAAGTACGAGTGATTAGTGGAAACGCTTTAACGGGTGACAAAATTGATGCGGATGGCCATCTTGGTTTTTATGCAAATCAAGTAACATTGCTACCTGAAGGTGACCAATACAAGTTCTTCTTGACAACAGGTTGGTTGGGTCTTGGATTTGATAAATTCTCCAATTCTAGATTGTTTCCAACGTTTTTAACACCTAAAAAGAAATTCAGATTGGATACAAATACAAACGGCGAAGAACGTGCATTTGTTGTAACAGGTGAATTGGAGAAAGTGTTCCCCTTTGATATTTTTCCAATGCAATTGGTGAAAGCTGCAATAACAGATGATATTGATGGAATGGAGAATCTTGGAATCTATGAAGTAGCGCCAGAAGATTTTGCATTGTGCGAGTATGTTTGTACAACAAAAATCAACATTCAAGATAAAATCCGTCAAGGTCTAGACTTGATAGGGGAAGAGTGCATGTAATATTTAAAAATTCTTTATAGTGAAATTCTTAGAAAATATTTTACATAAAATGGAACCAAATTTCGTCAAGGGAGGAAAACTTGAGAAATGGAACCCATTGTTTGAAACGCTTTCAACATTTGCGTTTTCGCCGAAAACAGTTACGACCAAAGGTGCACATATTCGTGATGGTGTAGATTTGAAACGTACCATGATGACCGTAATAATCGCGCTTATTCCATGTTTATTGTTTGGGATTTATAATACCGGACACTGGGCAATGGTTGCAGAACAAGGGAATCGAGATTTGATTTTCTGGGCGGATCAAAGTACAAAAATTTTACTTGGTTTAAAAGTGGTCTTACCACTAATTGTGGTTTCTTACGGAGTAGGCTTGTTAATCGAGTTTATTTTCGGGATGTTTAGAGGACACTCTTTACACGAAGGTTTCCTAGTTTCTGGAATGTTGATACCATTAGTTATGCCGGCAGATGTGCCACTTTGGATGGTTGCAATTGCAACTGCATTTGCTGTTATCATTGGAAAAGAAGTGTTTGGTGGAACAGGAATGAATATCGTGAATATTGCATTAACTGCGCGAGCTTTCCTATTCTTTGCATATCCAACTTCCATGTCTGGAGATAAAGTTTGGTTAGCAGGAAAAGAAGTGGATGGTGTTTCAGGATCAACAGCTTTGGGAGATTTAGCTTCGTTTATGTCGGATAAGCCAGTTTTTGAAAATCTGGATGCGTATACTTCGAATTATTCTCTTTTTGACTCGGTAGTTGGTTCTATTCCAGGTTCTGTTGGTGAAACATCGGTTATCGCATGTTTAATTGGAGCTGCAATTCTTGTATTTTCAGGTGTTGGTTCGTTGCGCATAATCCTATCCTTCTTTGTCGGTGGTTTTGTAATGGGACTATTATTGAATCTTATCGGTGGAAATCCATATTTGGATCTTCCTGCTTATTACCATTTGGCAATTGGTGGTTTCGCATTTGGAGCTGTATTTATGGCAACCGATCCGGTCACGGCAGCCCAAACTGCAAATGGGAAAATTATCTATGGTTTTCTTGGCGGATTAATTGCGATCATCATTCGTGTTTTGAATCCAGCATATCCTGAAGGTGTTATGCTTTCTATACTGTTGATGAATGTTTTGGCTCCGATTATTGACCATTACGTTGTACAAGGGAATATTAAAAGAAGATTAAAAAGAATTAAAACTGCGTAATCATGGCATTTAATAAAGAAAGTAATGGTGGTACATTTGGTTTTGCAATCGCTTTGGTTGTTGTTGTTGGAGTCGTTCTTGCAATACTATCCATCGAATTAAAACCACAAAAAGACCAGAATTCAAATGTTAAAAAGCAAATGGAAATTCTTTCTGCTTTTATGGATTTGAATAAAGAAGGTATTAGTAGGAAAAATGCGGAAGAGGAATTCAAAAAATACGTTCAACTTGACGAGGCTGTTGTCTTGGATATGAATGGAAATAAAGTGGAGGGCGCAAATGCATTTGATGTAAATATCCAAGAGGAATACAAAGACAAAAATAAAAAGGAAAAAGACAAAAGATTTCCCTTATTCGTTGCTGAAAAGGATGGAAAAAAAATGTTTGTCATTCCAGTAGTTGGGAAAGGACTTTGGGGACCAATCTGGGGAAACATTTGCTTGGATGAAGATATGAGCACCATTGTAGGAGCTTCTTTCGGTCACAAAGGGGAAACCCCAGGGCTTGGAGCAGAAATTGGACAAAAGTTTTTTATCGATCGATGGATTGGCGAATCTATTACAGATGAGAATGGTGAATTTTTGAAATTCGAAATTGTAAAAGACAATTCTGGTAATGCAAAACCTCAAAAAATAGATGGTATAACTGGCGGAACAATTACCTCCAAAGGGGTAGAGGAAATGGCAAATAGATGTTTGTCTATTTACGCAATTTATTTTAAGCAACTTAAAAATCAACAGTAATGAGCGAAGAAACTGTAAATAAAAGAGCTCCAAAAGAGCCTCTTTTTTCTAAGAATAATAGAAAGTTGATTACGGATCCGCTTACAGATAATAATCCTGTAACGGTGCAAGTACTTGGAGTTTGTTCTGCACTAGCAATTACGGTGCAAGTGAATCAGGCAATTGTAATGGGATTATCGGTGGTATTCGTTACCATGATGAGTAATTTTGTTATCTCCGCAATGCGCAACATCATTCCTTCCAGAATTAGAATTATTGTTCAATTGGTAATCGTTGCTGCATTGGTAATTGTTGTGGATCAAATGCTTCAAGCATTCTTACCAGACCTTTCCGAGAAATTATCTGTATTCGTTGGACTCATTATCACAAACTGTATCTTAATGGGACGTTTGGAAGCTTTTGCAATGGCAAATAAGCCTTGGCCTTCTTTGTTGGATGGATTAGGAAATGGTCTTGGATATACTGGTTTATTGCTGATCGTAGCAGTTTTTAGAGAATTATTCGGTTCAGGATCGCTGCTTGGCATTCCAATATTTGGCAGTCCAATTCCTACTGCAGATTTCCCGCTCGGAACTGGTTTATACGCAATGGGTTACATGAATAACAACTTGGTTATTTTGCCGCCATTTGCATTGGTTGTAGTTGGTATAATCATTTGGATTCAACGTGCACGCAATAAATCTTTACAAGAACTACATTAATCGATACTAATTGAATTGTTATGGAAAGTACTTTAGATATTTTTATTAAGTCAATATTTTCAGAGAACATGATTTTTGCCTATTTCCTAGGCATGTGTTCTTATCTGGCTGTATCCAAAACGGTGAAAACTGCAGTTGGATTAGGCGCAGCGGTTATTTTTGTATTAACGGTAACCGTTCCAGTTAATTATTTATTGGAAAATTACCTTTTGAAAGCTGGTGGATTATCTTGGATGGGTGAAGAATATGCCGAAATTGATTTGAGCTTCCTTTCATTCATTATGTTTATCGCCGTTGTTGCTTCTATTGTGCAATTGGTTGAAATGTTGGTGGAAAAATTTGCACCAGCCTTATACGGCGCTTTGGGAATCTTCTTACCGCTAATTGCGGTTAACTGTTCTATACTTGGTGGTGCTTTATTTATGCAAGAACGCCAATATTCAACGGTTTTAGATGCGACAGCATTTGCATTTGGATCAGGAATTGGTTGGTTTATCGCAATTGTAGCCATTGCTGCGATTCGAGAAAAAGTTAGGTATTCCAACGTTCCAGCTCCGCTGAGAGGCCTAGGAATTACATTTATAATAACTGGTTTGATGGGAATGGCTTTTATGAGCTTCATGGGAATCAAATACGGTAAAGAAGTGAAAGCAGAAAAGGTAGAGCTTGTTCAAACTGCGGAAGAAACTAACACTAAAATTCAAGAGTAATGGGATTGATCTTAACAATCACGATAGTAGCTTTCTTATTGGTAATGCTTGCATTGACTGCAATGTTACTATTCGTAAAGGCTAAAATAACACCTAAAGGAAAAATACAAATTGATATCAATCACGGTGAACGTATAGTTGAAGTGGATGGCGGAAGCACACTCCTTTCTACTTTAAGTAATAACGGTATATTTTTGCCTTCTGCTTGTGGCGGTGGTGGAACGTGTATACAATGTAAATGCCAGGTTTTAGAAGGTGGTGGAGAAATTCTACCAACAGAAGAACCACATTTTTCACGTAAGGAAATTGCTGCAAAGTGGCGTTTAGGTTGCCAAGTGAAAGTAAAGGAAAACATGAAAATTCATGTGGAGGAGGAAGTGCTTGGAATCAAAGAATGGGAAGCAAGCGTTGTATCAAATTACAATGTTGCAACATTTATAAAGGAATTTATTGTTGAGATTCCGGAAGACATGGATTACAAAGCTGGTGGGTATATTCAAATAAAAATTCCTGCATGTGAAGTGAAATTTTCCGACATGGATATTTCTGCACATCCTATAGATCATCCAGGCGAACCAGATAAGTTTAGAGCGGATTGGGATAAATTTGGCTTGTGGCCTTTGGTCATGAAAAATGAAGAAGAAGTAGTTCGTGCTTATTCCATGGCGTCTTACCCAGCGGAAGGTCGTAAAATTATGTTGAATGTTCGTGTTGCTACGCCTCCGTTTGATAGAGCCAGAAATGGTTGGATGCAAGTGAATCCTGGTATTGCTTCTTCCTACATCTTCAACTTGAAACCAGGGGATAAAGCATTAATTTCTGGTCCTTACGGTGAATTTTTTATCAATGAGTCCGATGCTGAAATGGTTTATATCGGCGGAGGTGCAGGAATGGCGCCAATGCGTTCCCATTTGTATGAATTATTTAAAACCCTTCGCACGAATAGAAAAGTGAGTTTCTGGTACGGTGGTCGTTCTAAAGGTGAATTGTTCTACATACATTATTTCCGTGATCTTGAAAAAGAATTCCCTAATTTCAAATTCTATTTGGTTCTTTCTGAGCCATTGGAATCGGATAATTGGCAAGTAATGAAAGATACGGAGGATGAAGGTGACGGTTTTATTGGCTTTGTGCACCAAGTAGTTATTGATCAATATTTGTCAAAGCACGAGTCGCCAGAAGATATTGAATTCTATTTCTGCGGACCGCCAATGATGAACAATGCTGTTACGGATATGTGCGACCAATGGGGCGTTCCAAAAGAAAATGTACGTTTTGATGATTTTGGTGGATAAACGTTTTTCACCCTAACTATATAAATCCCGTTTTTTTGAAACGGGATTTTTTTATACCACTTTTTTGGATAAAATAGGTTGTATGCACACGAGAGACTTTCTATATTTAGCTCCTTTACAGGGTTTTACAGATCACCATTTCCGAAATGCTTTTCAAGAGGTTTTGGGAGATGTAGATGGTTTTTATGCACCATATTTGAAAATGGCGCACGATGGAACATTGAAGGAAGGTCCGAAAGTTGATGTTTTACCCGCAAATAATCCCTTTGAAAAAGTCGTTCCGCAAATAATGGCATGTTGCACAGAGGATTTTCTTGTCATGGCCGACTATTTGCGAAATCTCGGTTATACGGAAGTAAATTGGAATTTAGGTTGTCCGTATCCAATGGTGGCAAAACGAGATTTAGGTTCTGGAATATTGGATAAACCAGATAAAGTTTTGGCTATCTTGGAGACGGTAATACAGGAGTCTGGTTTGAAAATTGGCTTAAAAATGCGCATGGGTTATGAACATACTGGAGATATTTTGAAACTTCTTCCTGCGTTAAATGCTTTTCAATTGACTGAAATTATTGTGCATGCGCGCTATGGAAAGCAATTGTATTCAGGTACTTGCGACCACGACAGATTTTCAGAATGTTTATCCTTAACTTCTCATAAATTAATTTACAATGGAGATATTAATTCGGTGGAGGATTTTAGAGACGTTAAACGCAAATTTCCAACTATTCAGCATTGGATGCTAGGTCGAGGAGCTGTAGCGAATCCATTTATTTTTGAAATGATTCATGAGGATAGACTAGATTTTCCGGAAGATAGAAACGAGGTTTTTCTTGCATTTTTACTGCTGCTTTTGGAAAGTCATTTGAACACAAATAATAACCATGGAAATGTGCTCATTAAAATGAAACATTATTGGGAATATTTCTCATCAGCGTTTGATTCTGGTATAACTCATTTTCGCCAAGTAAAAAAAGCGGAATCAATCGCTGAATATGAAACCGTGCTGGAAAACATATTACTGGAAACAAATTAATTAAAGTTGATTTTCGTGAAACAATGGTGCATGAAATCGATAATCACATTATCTATGGCATATTATTTGCTAAACAAGCCAGGAAATCTTTGGCACTGCAGCCATTGGATAAAAATCGTTGAATATGAAAAAAAGCATCTATATTTTTAGTGTTCTATTAGTGAACTTTACCTCTATTCATGCACAAACCGAACGTTTTTCTAAGGATTTTGAGCCAATTCGAAGTGAATTGACAAAGTGGGATCCGATTCGTGGCGAGTGGCTTGCATCCAGTATTGTAGCAATGTCTAAAAAGGAAGCTATTCCGGATAGAACATTCCCCGAAGATTTTACACCTGCAGAAATGCTCCGAATGGTTCCGCAACCTACGCGCAATGCGATGGAACAAGCCGCAACTACCAATTTGCAAAACACAACAGAAGCGGATAGAAACCAATGGAATTCGGTTGTTTCGGTAGTTTCTAGACCTAATTGTAAACCTACTATTGGCAGAACTTACGGGGATCCGCACCTAGCTTCTTTTGATGGAGCATCGTATTCCTTTCAAACGGTTGGCGAATTCGTTCTAGCAAAATCGGCATCACAGAATTTTGAAATTCAAACCCGTCAGCAGCCGCAATCGGATGATTTTTCGCTCAATACAGCGGTAGCAATGAACGTTGCAGGCGATCGTGTAGGAATTTACCCAAATCAAAAACCGGATAATGTTTCCACCACTGCTTTGCGTGTTAATGGTGCTGCAATCAACTTGTCCGGAAAAACCTATTTTCTTCCGAATGGTGGAACAGTTCGCTATAGTTCCAATACCTATGTCATTACTTGGCCTACGGGAGAAGTCGTAAATGCACAAGTTCGGATTTCTTCCATGTTAAACTTTATCAACCTAACTGTTCAGGTTTACCCATGCGCACAGCAAGATTTTCAGGGTTTATTAGGAAATGCCAATGGCAGTAAAAATGATGATTTTGAAATAAGAACTTCTGGTAATCGTCCAGCTTATCTGGCTTTTTCTTCCTTTGGAAATGACCAGATGCAAGCAGCTTCTAATGCTGCTGAAAAAGAATACCTTGCTTTTTTAGCACGTGATTATGCACGCGAATTTAGAGTGATTAGCGAAAATTCGCTTTTTGATTACGCTTTTGGACAGAATACTTTTTCCTTTACGGACGAAAGTTTTCCACGTGTCCACAGAACGGTTGGTGATTTAACGAATGACCGCCAGAATTCAGCACGTCGAAATTGCGAAGAGCAAGGAGTTTCTGCCGAAGAAATGCGCGGTTGCATTTACGATAATGCCTATTTGGAAATTCCACCAAGTCCAAGACCTGTAATTAACGACCCTACGACGGGTGCTGTTTTAGGTCGCGTTGAAAAACCAATCCGAAACGTAAATCCTCCTGCAGCAGGAGTTCGAGAAGAATCTAATAAAGTGGAACGTGAAGTAATCGTTCCTGGACCACAAAGCATCGAGCAGGAACAGCGTCAAACAACGAACGAAAAGCCATCAAAAATTACAAAGCCGGTAAATACGACGCCAACAAATGCTGAAAAGGAAACAAAACCTGCAGTTATTTTTTCCAAACCACAACCAACGATTGAAAAACCAAAACCATCCGCACCTTCCACACTTACAAAACCTGCAACACCTACAAAACCTGCAAATACGCCAATTAAACCGCCGGCTTCTAGTCCTACAAAAGTGATAACACCAGCAAAAATAGGAAAAGGATAAACTTCTTTTTAGTTGATAATACAATCGCACCTTCTATGTTTAATACTAGAAGGTGCTTTTTTTGAAATGAAGATTGAATGACAGAAATTTTTAAATAGTCAAACTCATTGCGTAGTCTTCCATCCAGAATCCGTTGCCGATTGCAATATTTTCCTCTCGATCGATATTAAAGCCTAGGTGTTGGTAGAAAGTTACCGCTTTATTGAACCGATTGACGTTTAAAACAAGTTTTTCAATGCCATATTCGATTGCAATTTCCTTAGCCAAAATAAGGAGTTTTTTGCCAGCTCCAGATCCCTGAGCGGATGGTAAAACATAGATCTTATGAATTTTCAATTCGTTTTTATTCGGATGAAAGGGTTGTATTCCGATAAATCCTATCGCTTTTTCTTTGGTTGAAAGAAGATAGAACTGGTGACCTTCTTTGGCTTGATTTTCCAGTGTTTCCAAATTATACATCCATTCCAACATGAATGTAATTTGGTTTGGTGTGAGAATCTCCTGAAAAGTTTCTGGCCATATTGCATGCGCCAGGTCTTGAACAATCTTTAATTCTCCAGAAAAAAGCAATTTTAGCTGCATGCAACGAATTCCGAACTATTTTACAAATGCTTGTTGTTCAATTCGCCCATTAATTTCGGCCCGAATCCAGTAATTCCCAGACTTCAGATCGGAAACGGAAATCTTAGCATTTTGAACTGTTTTTTCCGTTATTTTCCCCATTGCATCAATGATTTGAACATGAGTTGGCAATTCATCAATGAGCGTAAAATGCAATTCGTTAAGTACAGGATTTGGATAAATAGACCAAGAGATATCCCGTTTTAATTCTTCTGTCCCAACCGTGTTGAGTGCTAATTTTACGGCTAAATAGGCATTGATTTTTCCCCAACCCCATTTTGTACTTCCTTCCATTGGAATAATACCGGTGTTATTATCTTCTCGCGCGGTAAGAATAAGGATATTTTTAACTTGCTCAGCAGATAAATAAGGATTTGCTTCTAGAATTAACGCTACGACGCCTGCCACCATTGGGGAAGCCATAGATGTTCCTGAAAATTTCGCAAAAGGGTAGGTTCTCCCATTAAAATTGACCGATGTAAACAATGTAAATGCATTATCGGTATAGGAAGAAATGGAGGATGCAACTCCAACACCGGGAGCAGAAATATCTGGTTTCAACACTTCATCGTAGCGCGGACCAACACTGGAAAATGTAGCGGCTTGTCCGCCAATTGCTGTGCCACTCGTTGCATAATATTTAGATGTATAAGCCGCAACGCTGATAAGACTATTCGTGCAAGAAGGCTCACTAATACCATATAAATTATCGCCACTGATTGAGCCACTTGTGAACGCAGAAAAAGGCATTCCCCAATTGCCAACATCGTTGGAAAGTTCTGTCACGTTCCAGTAATGTACTTTTCCAGCAGAAGCGGCAGATTTTAGCAATACCCGGAGATTTGTATTGGTGTTTTTTACCCGCAGACGCATTTGTGGGCGGTTATTCATAGGATGCGCGGCATCTGCAGAGATATTGTACCAAATAGTATCGATTCCAGTTACCAAAAAAGTATCGATGTAGGAATTCGTTGTTGCTGTAGAATAAAAAGGACTTTCAACGAGTAAAGCACCAGCGGAAGTATATACCATTATTCCCGATTCAAATGGATTTCCTTGTTCTCCCCATGCGTGGATACTTTGTCCCCACATGGAAGCATTCGAAGCATAGGAATAAAATTCTATTCGCGATTTAAGTGCATCGTTATTAAATGTTTTTTTAATATGGAAATTTACGCTTCCATTGTTTCCGCCCGAATTAGCAAACACAACCCCAAGATCAGAATACATATCTATTGTTTGACTCAGCAAGGAATTGCCATCCAATGTTCCCAAATGATATAAACCCCAACTCATATTGATAACCAAGCGTTTTTGTTCCTCCAAAGATTTTTGATACATCCAAGCCCATGCATCTAAAACTGCTGCCTCATCTACTAAAAAAGTGGCGAAAAGAAATTTTGATTCGAATGCAACACCGCGGTAGATTGTTCCTGCACCACTTCCTCCCGCAATACCTGCAACGTGCGAACCGTGTGTGGCATAACTGTAAATATTTGCTGTATCAGCGCCTGCAGCTAGAAATTCGGGTAAAGAAGAATATTCTGTTCCATACGCGAAACCAGCAGGAGTAGGACCAGTAGTTTTGTATTGATCCCAGGCTGCCAAAATGCGTGTTTCTTGCAACAAGGTATCGTAAAACATTGGCGACGAATAATCAAATCCCCAATCCGTAATGCCAATCAGACAATTTTTACCGGTATATCCCTGTGGAAGGTTAATTCCCATGTGCACGCTATCTGCGCCAATATCTTTTACTGCTTTATCTAAATTCGGTTTAACTTTTCCTGCCAATTGAATTTGCATAAAACCAGATAAACTTTCCAAAGATGCAAGTTGTGAGACCGGAAATTTCAAACTTACAATATCCTGTATTTTTGCACCTACTAGAATTCCCAAAGCAGCGCATGCGTTCGTGGAAAATTGTGCGTTTGTTTTTGCTAATAGAGAAACATAGTCTGTACCTTCTAAAGTATAAACAGCAAATCGGGCCTTTATTTCTTCAGAACTCGCGGCATTATTGGATTTGTAATCTTTTAGAATTAACCCTAAATCCGCTTTTGTATTCGCTGGTAAGAGCAACTGCGCTCCGCTAAGAAACGCACTGACAACAAAAAAACTAGCAAGCAATAATTTCATGATAATAGATTTGTCCTAAAAATAGTTATTTTTTCCCAATTCCCAATTCCGCAGTTTCCATTCCCCTCTTTCCCAGCCCTACCGTTTGGTCTTCGAAAGCATTGCTTTCTTCCCGGCTCTACCGTTTGGTCTTCGAAAGCATTGCTTTCTTCCCGGCTCTACCGTTTGGTCTTCGAAAGCATTGCTTTCTTTTCCCTTCAAAGGGGGAAGCTCCGAAGCATTTGATTTTCAGTAAAAAAAGTGAAATTTTCCTTTCTGTCTGGAGAAATAAATTTTCCCCACTCAAGACAAGATGTCTCGAAGCAAATTATAAGTAAGTAAAACATGAAGTTTTTCCATTTTTAGGTCACTCATAATTATCCAGTAGAAGAAAATCGGCAATATGAATATGTTTTACCCCTTCAATAGTGTCTGTCCATCTTGAATCCATCGTTACTACATACTTCGGGTAATGATCCTTCAATGCTAGTAAAGGCGCAAATTCCCTTTCAACCGTCGATTGTTCAGACAACATATAGGCAACTTGAATGTAAAATTTTGCGTTTCCTTTTGATGCAATAAAGTCAATTTCTTTTGTGCCAACTTTCCCTACAGCTACGTTGTAGTCTCTACTCATTAGTTCCAGTAATACAATATTCTCTAATATGCCAGAAATCATTCTGTCTTTATAACCCATAACTGCGTATACAAGAGCCGGGTCACTTACAAAATATTTCTCTTGCGTCTTCAATAGTTCCTTACCCTTCACATCATAGCGCTGAATTCTATGAATAATGAAGGCGCCTTCTAGGGCATTTAGATAATTATAAACGGTATTTAAATCAATTTTTCGCTGCTGACTTTTAAAATAGTCGGCAATGCTTTTAGCTGAAAATGAATTACCTATATTGTCAAACACAAATTTTACAATGCGTTCCAGCAATTCTACATCTCGAATTTTATGCCGCTGAACAGTGTCTCTTAAAATGGCGGAAGAGTATATGTCAAAAACAATTTTATAAGCCGATTCTATGGAATATGTAGCTGTATGTAATACGGGAAATCCGCCAATTCGCAAGAAATATTCGAATTTTTCAAGTTTACTTTTTTCGTTGTTTTGAAGTTCTTTATTGAAGCTGATACATTCCCGAAAAGTGAGTGTTTGAATTTGAAATTCAACATATCTTCCAGCTATAAAAGTTGAAAGTTCTGATGATAACAAGTGCGAATTAGACCCTGTGATATAAATATCTGCATCGAAATCGAGCATGAATGAATTAACAGCCTTTTCCCATCCTTGTACCTCTTGT
>CANJSS010000068.1 GCA_947476955.1 Flavobacteriales bacterium | reverse complement strand
TAGCGTATTGCTTGGTGCTTTATTTCCTTTTTGTAATCAAAGCACAAGATAATATCTTGCCAAAATATGTTTACGCATTACCACTTTCCGGTGTTTTTGTAACGGTATTTTTCACCTTTATTAACCGCTGGATAAAAATTAGTCTCCACGCTGGAGGTGCTGGAATTCTTACGGGTTTTACTTTTGAATACGCCATGGAGCAAATGGAATTTCAATTTTGGATACTGATTTTTGTAATTATTGCCTCCGGACTTACAATTTCTGCTCGCTTGTATTTAAAAAAACATACGCCGACGGAATTAATCGCAGGATGGAGTCTTGCACTATTTATAACCTTTTCTATTAATTTTTTATACCCAATTGGGTAATTTCTAATTTTACATTCAAAGGATATGAAACACTATTTTATTACCCTCACAAGCATCATTTTATTCATAGGAATTGTTATTTCTTGCGGGATAATCAACGAGAAAAATAAAGGGAAAGGCGTCAACTTATTTACGATTCAACAAGACAAAGAGCTTGGGGCAAAAGTTGCCTTTGAACTGGATAGTAATTCTAGGGAATACCCAGTTTTGGATTCTACGAAATACAAAGAAGTTTACCAGTATTTATATGCAGTTCGCAACACTATTTTAAATTCAGGTAAAGTGGATTTTAAAGATGAATTTTCTTGGCAACTGCGTATTATTCACGATGATAGCACGCTTAATGCTTTTTGTACGCCTGGCGGATATATTTATGTTTACACAGGATTATTAAAATTTTTGGATTCTGAAGATCAATTGGCTGGCGTGATGGGGCATGAAATTGGACATGCGGACATGCGGCATTCTACGCGACAAATGACAACAATGTTTGGCGTTCAACTCTTACTAGATGTTTTAGCGGGAGATAGAGCAGCGCTGAAGCAAATTACAGGAGCTTTGGTTGGTTTGAAATTCTCGCGAGCGCACGAAACGGAAGCGGATGAACGCTCGGTTGTTTACCTTTGTCCCACGGAATACAATGCAGCTGGTGGAGCTTCCTTCTTTGAAAAAATACAATCTAGGGGAGGCGTTCGCCAACCGGAATTTTTAAGTACACACCCGGATCCTGGAAATAGAATTGACCATTTCCACAGTTCGAAAGTAACATTGGGTTGTAAAGGTGAAAAAACATTCCAAACAGAATACAAACGAATAATTAGTAAATTACCTAAATAGTAATTTCCAAGTTTAAATTCTAATAAATTGTAAAACATATTTTTACATGAAAAAGCCGGTAGTTAATTCACTTTACTGCCGGCTTTTATGAAATGTGTTTTTATTTAATCTGCGATACTCACCGATACCGATTCCCCTTCTTTGGTTACCTTAACCAATCCTTGTTTTGTCAAAACTTTTATACTGATATCCCATTGTTTTCCGCTCAATCCGGCCCGAACTTTTAAAGTGCTAAGTTCAATCGGAGCGTCTTTTTCAACCATTTCTAGAATCATTTTCTCGTTATCGCTCAATTCCAGTTTATGTCCTTTCACTTCAGGGCGCATTTGTGGGAAAAATAATACCTCTTGTATCGATGAATTGTTTGTTAATAACATTACCAAACGATCAATACCAATTCCCATTCCTGATGTTGGCGGCATTCCGTATTCTAGGGAGCGCAAGAAATCCTGATCGATAAACATTGCTTCGTCATCGCCTTTTTCAGATAATCGCATTTGTTCTTCGAAACGCTCGCGTTGGTCAATTGGATCATTCAATTCCGAATATGCATTGGCAATTTCTTTCCCATTGATCATTAATTCAAAACGTTCTGTCAACTCAGGATCTTGTCTGTGGCGTTTGCACAAAGGCGACATTTCAATCGGGTAATCTGTAATAAATGTTGGTTGAATGTAATTTCCTTCGCATTTCTCCCCAAATAATTCATCTATTAATTTGCCTTTACCCATGGTTGGGTCTGTCTCTATACCAAGAGATTTGCATGCTGCATGCAATGCATCCTCTGATTTTCCATGAATATCAAATCCAGTGAAATGTAAAATTGCTTCGCGCATAGTTACACGAGCAAATGGAGCTTTCAAGGAAATTGTTGTGTCACCAACCGTGATTTCAGTTGTGCCGCAAACCTCCATCGCAACGCGTTCAATCATTTTTTCTGTGAAATCCATCATCCAGTTGTAATCTTTGTACGCAACATAGATTTCCATTACTGTAAACTCTGGATTGTGCGTGCGGTCCATTCCTTCATTTCGGAAATCTTTCGCAAACTCGTAAACACCTTCAAATCCTCCAACAATTAATCTTTTTAGATACAATTCATTGGCAACACGCAAATACAATGGGATATCCAAAGCATTGTGGTGCGTCATGAATGGACGTGCAGTTGCTCCGCCAGGAATAGGCTGTAATATTGGCGTTTCCACTTCCAAATATCCTTTTTCATTGAAAAATTGACGCATGGAATTCATCGCTTTCGAGCGTTTGATAAACGTTTCTTTTACATGCGCATTTACTACCAAATCGACATAGCGTTGGCGGTAGCGCAATTCCGGATCGGTAAACGCATCGTGCACTTTTCCATCTGCATCCGTTTTTGGCAGTGGCAGTGGCTTCAACGATTTACTTAACAAGGTAAATTCTTTAACGTGAACGGAAATTTCCCCAACTTGTGTTTTGAATACTGTTCCTTTAACCCCAATAAAATCACCTAAATCCAATAATTTTTTGAAAACTTCATTGTATAGCGACTTTTCTTCCCCCGGGCAAATTTCATCCCGGTTGATATATACTTGAATTCTTCCCGTAGAATCTAAAATCTCCGCAAAAGATGCTTTTCCCATGACACGTTGACTCATCAGACGACCAGCCAAAACAACCTGTTTACCTTCTTCAAAATTTTCCTTTATGCCAGTAGCATAATCGGTTACAGGATACAAAGCAGCTGGATAAGGATCAATTCCCATCTCACGTAGTTTGTGCAAAGATTCTCTTCGCTGTACTTCTTGATCAGAAAGTTCAAAAACGCTCATTTCAGTATAATTAGGCTACAAAGGTACTGAACAATTCGCAAATTTATAGAGGGAATCTAGAAATTGGAATTCAGAAATCGCTTGAAAGTCCAAAACTTTCCAAAACTTTCCAAAAAAAGACGCGCCTCGTTCTTTGTGGTTTCCTGTTTCTTCTATCTTTGACATATGGAATTTGAAATATATAACACATTAAAATCGCTACATATCATATTTATGGTGAGCTGGTTTGCTGGTTTATTCTATATCGTCCGATTGTTTATCTACCACACGGAAGCACAAAAGAAAATGGAATTAGAGCGTACAATTCTTTCGGATCAATTTGTAGAGATGGAGAAAAAGCTTTGGTGGATTATCACTACTCCTGCGATGGTATTAACATTGGTTTTTGGAATTTGGATGCTTTTCGCCAATAGTGGCTTACTTAAACTACCTTGGATGCATTTGAAACTTTCCTTTGTTGCTTTGCTGCTGCTTTACCATTTTGTGTGTCAAAGGATACTTTTCGATATGAAAAAGGGAATTTTTAACTGGAAATCAAATGGTTTGCGCATTTGGAACGAAGTAGCGACATTGGCGTTGGTTGCAATTGTTTTTTTAGTCGAAATGCAAGGTTCTCTTAATTGGATCAAAGGAACAATTGGCTTTTTTGCCGTTGCCGTTGCATTAATGGTTGCAATTAAAATCTATAAACGAATTAGAAAGTAAGCACTTTTTTATTGTTCATCCACCTCTAAAATTAGGAGTCAATATGCAATACGAGCAACCTTCAAAGAAATTTGGAAATGTAAACTGGAAAGCCATTTTATCAAAGTATGACTTGAATTTTATAGTTTTATTTTTAGGAATTTCTATTTTGTTCTATTCTTCGATTATGAACGAAGGACCATTAAACACCCATGTTTGGCGACAAGCAGATTGCTTATCCATTACAAAAAAATACTACGATGGGGCACCATTTCTAGAGCCACAAATGCATTTGCTTTTTGGTGATGAAAAAACAAGTGGACGATCTGCAGGTGAATTTCCGATTCTCTACTATTCCGTTGCACAAATTTGGAAGGTTTTTGGTGTTTCCTATTTTGCATTTCGATTGTTTTATTTTTTAATCTTATTTTTTGGAATTTTCACCCTATACAAAAGTTTAAGAATCCTTCTTGAAAATGAATTTTGGGCAATTATATTAAGTTTACTACTCTTTTCATCCCCAGTTTTGGCGGTTTATGGAATAAGTTTCTTAACCGATGGACCAGCTTTTTCGTTTAATCTTATCGCCTTGTATTTTCTTACACGATTTGCCCAAAAAAATAAGTCTTCTTTTTTTTATTATGCCATGTTGTTTTTCGCTTTGGCAGGATTAGTTAAAGTTTCCGCATTAATTGTATTTATTTTTATTGGTTTCATCTTTCTTTTGGAACGATTTCCCATAAAAACACTTGGTTCAAAAAAGCTGTTTCCAAAGTGGCAATTTGCAGGTGGTTTTGCAGTAGTTGTTCTCAGTATAATTTCCTGGTACACCTACGCGCATTTTTACAACGAAGCGTCCGGATTCAAATATACATTCAATAATATTTATCCAATCTGGAAAATGAAATCAGCGGATGAAATGACATTATTAAACGATATCAAAGATTTTTCTAGCCACGTTTTTTATAGCAGACCGATGATTTTAGTCTTCTTTTTTCTGTTATTCTATAATTTAACGTTATACAAAAAAATCCCTCTTTTTGCCTATTTAGCCTCAATTATGATTTCCATCGGAGTGATTACTTATTTTATCTTTTGGGCTCCTTTAATGGGCGTGCACGATTATTATTTCATTTCTGTTCTCGTAATTTTTCTCGGAACAATTTTACCTTTCGCCTATTATATTAAAAGCAGTCAACCCCAACTTTTTACTGGAAAACAAACAAGAAATGCACTTCTGGTTTTTTTTAGTTTCAATTTTTTGATTTGTTTTAGTACCGTGAAATTAAAAACAACTGCACGGAAAGGAAGTTACGTGGTTTTAGACAGTGTCTTGGTGAACCGCCTAAAATGGTACAATGAAGATAACATCCGCTGGAGAAACTGGAAAGCAATTTCCGGAACATTTGGCGCCTTAAATATTCGCGAGGAAGATAAAGTAATTTGTTTGAGTGATTTTTCGTTTAATGCATCTCTCTTTTTAATGGACCGCGACGGATGGACAAATTTCCTGCATTATTCCTCGTCAGATGAAATAGATGAATTGGTAAAAAAAGGCGCTAAATATTTATTCATTCAGGAAAAAGATTTAAAAGACAAGTCTTATCTAGATGGATTTACGAAACACCAAATCAGTAAATACAAGGACATTCTAGTCTTCAAACTTTAGTTCGAAGAAAGAGTTTCCAATTTACTCTTTTGACTTTTACTATATTTACATTTCAATATTAAAGACATGTACAACAACATACTCTTAGAGCAAAAAGGACAAATTTTAATTATCCGAATTAATCGACCGGCACAGTTGAACGCCTTGAATAAATCGACACTTGAAGAATTACACCAGGCTCTAGCCGCTGGAGAAGAAGATTCCAAAACTGGCGTTATTATTTTAACTGGTTCCGGTGAAAAATCTTTTGTTGCTGGCGCAGATATTAAAGAATTTGCAGATTTCACTATTTTTCAAGGCGGTGAATTGGCAATGAACGGTCAAAAAACAGTATTTTCTTTCCTTGAAAACCTTTCAAAACCCGTAATCGCAGCAGTGAATGGTTTTGCTTTAGGCGGTGGATTAGAACTTGCAATGGCAGCACATATTCGAATCGCTTCGTCCAATGCCCGAATGGGTTTACCCGAAGTTTCATTGGGTGTAATTCCTGGTTATGGCGGAACGCAGCGTTTGACACAATTGGTTGGTCGCGGAAAAGCAAACGAAATGGTTTTTACCGCAGGAATGATCAGAGCGGACGAAGCATTGTCTTGGGGGTTGGTAAATTATGTTGTTGAACCAGAAGATTTACTTGTGAAAGCGGAGGAAATCGCCTCAAAAATACTGAACAACTCTTCCTCCGCAATTGCCTCTGCCATCCGAGCAATAAATGCACATTTTGAAGATGGTGTAAATGGTTACGACACGGAAATTGAAGAATTCGGAAAATGCTTTGGAACAAAAGATTTTAAAGAAGGAACAACTGCATTTTTGGATAAACGTAAACCAAATTTTAGAAATTGATGTCGAACCCAATAAAAAAATTATTGGGTCAAACTGCTGTCTACGGCTTGTCAAGTATCGTAGGGAGACTCTTGAATTATTTACTCGTTCCGCTGTATACGCATGCGCAATATGGCTTTAAAGATCCGGCAGATTACGGTGTTGTTTCTGAATTATACGCTTGGGTAGCGTTCCTGGTTGTCTTTCTTACCTTCGGAATGGAAACAGCCTTTTTTCGATTTTTGCAGGACAAAGAAGACAAGGATAAAGTTTTTCTAAATGGATTTTTGACCGTTATTGGTGTAAATGTTTTATTTTTTAGCACACTACTCTTTTTTAATCAAAACATTGCTGATCTATTGCTTTTCTCAGATCACAACGAATATATTATTTTACTCGGGGCGATTGTTTGTATTGATGCAATTACCGCTTTACCATTGGCAAAGTTAAGAGCAGAAAACAAAGCGATTCAATTTGCCGGAATTCAGTTTTCTTCCATTTTTGTGAATGTGGCGTTAAATGTTTTTCTGATGGTTTTCGTTTTCGATCCTTCTCGCCCAGAAGAGGGAGTACTTTTTATTTTATTCTCCAATTTAATCGCTTCCCTTGTAAAACCAGTACTACTTTACCGTCATTTTTTGAATTTGCGCTTAAATTTTGATTTTCAGTTGGCAAAAGAAATGAGTATTTATGCGATTCCACTTGTAATAGCAGGTTTTGCAGGTATTATTAATGAAACGCTGGATCGAATTCTTTTAAAACATATTTTGTACGACGGATCAACGGAAGTTTCGTTGAAATTTGCCGAGGCACAAGTTGGAATTTACAGCGCATGCTATAAATTGGCTATGCTAGTAACTATTTTATTACAAGCCTATAGATATGCAGCAGAGCCTTTCTTTTTCGCGCAGATGAAGAACCAAGAAAAAAATAAAGTCTACGCAAAAGTGATGAACTTTTTTGTGGCTACAGTTTGCCTGGTTTTTTTAGTCGTTTCGCTAAATATTGATTTTTTCAAGCTATTTATTCGTTCTGAAGCCTATTATGTTGGCTTGCCCGTTGTTCCGATTCTTTTATTGGCTAATGTTTTTTTAGGAATTTACTATAACCAAAGCATTTGGTATAAATTAAGCGGACAAACAAAATTTGGCGCTTATATCGCGATTGCGGGGGCTTCATTAACCGTAATTATTAACCTGATCTTTATTCCGTTGTATGGATTTATGGCCAGTGCATGGGCAACGTTAATCGTTTACGCTTTCCAAATGGTGGTTTCCTATAAACTTGGTCAGAAATATTATCCAATCAAATATAATTTGCGAAAATTTGGTTTGTATTTGGGAGTCGCATTGTTCTTCTATTTTATTACCCGAATGCTTGATATTCAGGGTTCAATGGGGAAACTATTTGTCCATAATGCGCTCATATTACTTTATATTGCGATGGTTTATTCCTTCGAAAAATCATCCTTTAAAAAAGTATAATCTATTGTTAAGATTCTGATGTTAATTTCTAAGTAATCTAGCGCATTTCATCCACTTTCTTTTTCGTATTTTTGAATTTAATTTGAAACGGATGCAAGTTAAAATTATTAATAAGTCAAAACATAATTTACCAGCGTATGAAACAACTTCATCGGCAGGTTTAGACGTTCGTGCGAGCTTGCATGCACCAATTGAATTAAAATCGTTAGAAAGGGTATTGGTGAAAACAGGACTTTTTATGGAAATTCCAGCAGGTTTTGAATGTCAAGTGCGGCCAAGAAGCGGTTTGGCTTTCAAAAATGGGATTACTGTTTTAAACTCTCCCGGAACGATCGATGCAGATTATCGTGGTGAAGTTGGAGTGATATTAATCAACCTTTCAAATGAGACTTTTGTTATTGAAGACGGAGAACGAATCGCTCAATTGGTTTTTGCAAAAGTGGAGCAAGCCGAATGGAATATATCTATTGAATTATCAGAAACAGAAAGAGGAACTGGTGGATTTGGTAGCACAGGAGTGAAGTGAAATAGAATTTGGGATTCGGAATTTAGGATTCGGAATTTAGGATTCGGAATTTTTGAAAAAATAATATAGGGAATACAAGTTTAGGATAAATCCTCAATTACAAATCCCAAATAAATAATTGTAAGCATGAATATAATTGTTCCAATGGCGGGACGCGGAAGTCGTCTTCGCCCACATACTTTAGTAACACCTAAACCGCTAGTTCCAGTTGGCGGAAAACCAATAGTTCACCGTTTGGTGGAAGATATTGCTGCGGTTTGTACTGAAAAAATAGACGAGATTGCTTTTGTAATCGGTGATTTTGGAGATGAAATTGAAAAAGAATTGCTTGCAGTTGCAGAAAGTTTAGGGGCAAAAGGTTCTATTCACTACCAGAATCAACCACTTGGAACAGCTCATGCTGTTTTGTGTGCAAAAGAAAAACTAGAAGGTCCTGTTGTGGTTGCATTTGCAGATACATTATTTAAAGCGGATTTTAAAATTGATCCAACCGATGATGGAATTCTTTGGGTGAAACAAATTGAAGATCCCAGTGCATTTGGTGTAATAAAAATGAACGCGCAGGGTGAAATCATAGATTTTGTAGAGAAACCGAAAGAATTTGTGTCGGATCTTGCCATGATTGGAATATATTATTTTAAAGATGGCAAACATTTACGAAGAGAATTGGAATATTTAATAGAACATAATATCCTCAAAGGAGGAGAATACCAACTACCCGATGGTTTGCGTCGTATGACGGAAGCTGGCTGCAAATTCAAACCAGGCGAAGTTTCGGAATGGTTAGATTGCGGGAACAAAGAAGTAACCGTTCACACTAACCAGCGGGTGCTTGAATACGATTTCCAAAAAAATAAAAAAATGGTTTCGGATTCTGCTAAAATGAGTAATTCGGTTATTATTCCACCTTGTTTTATCGGTGAAAATGTACTCATTGAAAATTCAGTTGTTGGGCCACACGTTTCCCTAGGTGATGGAACACACGTTCAATATTCCATTATTTCCAATTCCAATATTCAATCACATTCCACACTAAAAAATGTTGTAATAAGCGATTCAATGGTTGGTTCGCATGCAAACTATATTGGATCAACGCGCGATTTGAGTTTGGGAGATTATTCAACTATCTTAGAATGATTCATTTGCGCCTTCTCCCACTTTTAGTATTTCTTTTTTTGCTTTCTTGCGGTTCACTCAAAAAAAGTAAAAACGAAAAGGACGCTGCTTTTTCGGCTGCTGCATATCCGTACATAGAAAAGTTTCACGAAGGAGTTCGCCTAAAAGCCCGAGGTGAGGTTCAAGCTGCAATAGATAAGTTCAATGAATGTCTTCTCATTAAGCAAAACGATGACGCTGTATATTATGCGCTTTCGCAACTTTATTTATTGAAAGGAAATACAGAAAAATCAGCTGAATGTATTCTAGCTGCATCAAAATTAGACACTAAAAATATTTGGTATACACAGGAATTGGCTTACATGTTTTTCGAAAAAGGCAATTTTCAGGAAGCGCTATCCAATTTTGAAAAGTTAGTGGCACACGAACCACGAAATGTCGAATGGCTATATGGTTATGCTGAAAGTTTAGTGAAAGCCGGAAAAATTTCAGATGCCATAAAAACCTTTGATAAAACAGAGGATCAAGTAGGAATTTACCCGGATCTTTCAATTCAGAAATTCAACTTGTATGTACAATTGAAGCAGGTAGAAAAAGGGATTTTAGAAATTGAAAAAGCACGTAAACAATACCCTTCTGACCCACAGCTTATCGCAACTTTGGTAGATTATTATTTCCAAACAGGGAAAGCAGAAAAAGCTATTGCGATGTTGGAAGAATTGGTTGTTGTTTCTCCTGAAAACGGTAGAGCTCATTTGGCTTTGGCGGATATTTACAGACAAAAGGGGAAACAAAAAGAAGGGTATTCGGAATTAAAGATTGCATTTGGCTGCGCCGATTTGGACATCGATACAAAAATGAAGATTTTACTTTCAATTTACGAAGGAAGCAAAAAAATAGATACTGAGGTGTATGAATTGATTGATGTATTAATTGCACAGTATCCAACAGAGGCAAAATCCTATTCCATAAAAGGTGATTTTATGTTGCGCGCCAACAATGAAATTGAAGCGATGCTTGCTTACCGTGAGGCATTGAAATACGATAAAACGCAGTATCCAATTTGGAACCAAGTTTTAATCATGGAATACCAGCAGGAAAAATTTACAGAATTATTTGCAGACAGCAGAGAATGTCTAGAATATTATCCAACAATAGCGACGGTTTATTTACTGAATGGTTTGAGTGCAATTCAGTTGAAAAAATACGATGAAGCAATCAATTCATTAGAAACAGGAAAGGATTTAGTGGTAAACGATACTGAATTGGAAGCAGAAATTTTTATGCAGTTGGGCGTTGCTAATTTTGGACTTAAAAATTATACGGTCGGGAAATCAAATTACGAAAAAGCACTGAAAATCGATCCGAAAAGTTCTTTAATCAAGAATAATTATGCTTACCATCTTGCGTTGGCTAAAATGGATTTAGACCGTGCATTTACTTTAATTGAAGAAGTGTTAAGTGAAAATTCGGAAATGGCGGATTTCATTGATACAAAAGGGTTGGTTCTATTTCAGAAAGGGCAATTCAAAGAAGCACTAGTACAGATGCAAAAAGCATTTTTATTAAAACCTTCCGATAAAACTATCGTAGAACATTTGGGAGATTGTTTTTCCAAAACAGGAAATGCCGATAAGGCGGTGGAAAACTGGATAAAAGCAAAAGAACTTGGTTCAAAAAATCAGGTGTTAGACAATAAAATAGGTAAAAAAGAGTTTTATGAGCCGATTTATTAAATATATCAGTCTTTTAGGACTCGTTCTGGGATTGTTTTCATGTGCAAAGAAATTAACCGAAATAGACCGTATAAAATTGGACCGGAAAAAAACATCGGATCTAATCGCAGTTATGGATAGTCTTTCCCATAAAAAGCCAAATTTTTTCTATACAAAAATTGCAACATCCTTTTCGGATACTAATAGAAATATTTCCTTTAAAACATCTATTCGAATGGTGAAGGATAGTGCTATAAATACACTGATAACCTATGCGTCTTTTCCCGTAATAAATTCTATTATTACCAAGGATACCGTGAAAATTGTCAATAAAAAAGATAAGTGTTATATTATTCAAAGCTTGGGATATATCAAACAAAATTTTGGAGTAGATTTCAGTTACACGAATCTCGAGGAGCTAATACTTGGAATGCCTTTGGATTATGACATAACCCAAAAATATTTCCAAATTCATGACCCCTACAATTATACGGTTTCTTCGCACAAAAAAAGAGAAATAAAACGCTTGGATCGCAACGAGAAACTACAAGAAAAGGAAGATATTATTGTAAAGTACCTTTTGAGTGATAACCTCACAAGTATGAAAGGAATGTTCATTGAAAGTCCGTCTGATTCCACTTCCATACAAGTGGATTATACGGCTAGAGAATTTGTGGATGGGTTCAGCATCCCTAGAAATGTTCTGATGAGAATAAAATCTCCTCGCAATTTGATGGTATTGGAATTGCGTTACGATAAAATTGAAATCAACGAACCGCAACCTCTTTTCTTAGTAATACCAGAAGGATATGAAGAATGTAAGTAAGTATTTCCTTTGTTTTTTTCTGCTTTCCCAAGCCCTTTTTGTACAGGCACAGGCGACAAGTGAAAAATTGAAAACAGAGCAAACGCGCCTGGAAAAGAAAATCTCCAACACCAAATCGTTGCTCAATAAAACAAAAAATAATACAGAAGCTTCTTTGAATGAATTGCGTTTAATTGACAATCAGATTAGATTTCGGCAAGAGCTGGTTTCTAACTTTGACAACCAAGTGCGCGGTGCAGAAATAAAAGTGAATGAAAAAGGAACGGAAATTCAACAATTACAAAAGAAGTTAATCCGTTTAAAGACGCAATACAAAAACTTACTATTTTATGCCTATAAACGCCGAAATAAATTCGGGAAATTGATGTATATTTTTGCAGCAAAGAATTACAATGAAGCAATAAAACGCGGAAATTATTTGGAACGAATTGCAGATATTCAAAAAAAGCAATTCTTAATAATCAGGCAGCACCAAGGCTTAATAAAAAAAGAAATTAGCTCAATTGAAAAAGAAAAGGCATACAAGCTGCAAATTCTTCTGGAAAAACGCAAGGAGAAAGAAGCAATCGAAAAAGACAAGTTAAAACAGGAAGATGTTTATAAGAAATTTAAACAAGAGGAAGTCAACTTGCTAAGTCAATTGAAAACCGATGAAAAGAAAAAGGAGTTGCTAAAGCAAAAAATTCAAGCGGCAATCCAAAAAGAAATTGCAGCAGCCGAAGCAAAGCGCAAAAAAGCAGAGGCAGAGGCAGCAAAGAAGAAAGCCGCTGCTGCAGCAAAAACTTCAACTACTGGGAAAACAGAAATAGCGCCAATAAAAACAGAAATTACGTTTGCCGAAACGAAGGAATCTATTGCATTGAGCAAGAGTTTTGAAGGCAACAAAGGCAAACTTCCTTGGCCGGTGGATAAAGGATCCATTACAGAAGGTTTCGGGAAAAATGCGCACCCTACATTGGATAATGTTTTTACTAATAATAGTGGAATTGATATCAGTGCACCAAAAAATGCCCAGGTTAGATCTGTTTTTGAAGGCGAAGTAACTAGCGTCTTAGTAATTCCTGGCGCAGGAAAAGTAGTGATAATAAAACATGGAAATTATAGAACGGTTTATACAAATTTACAAGACACTTATGTTAAAATTGGCTCAAAAGTAACCACCAAACAGGCAATTGGATCGCTTTTGAATAAAGAAGATGGTTCTGTTTCTGTGGCTCATTTTGAAATCCATTTGGTAACTGGAACATTGGTGCAATGTTTGAATCCAACTTTGTGGGTGACGCATTAAGAAAGTGATTTGCTTGCAGAAAATTAGCTAGACGTTTTAAACCAGTTTTTCCCCTTGTTTTTCTTGTGAATTCAATGCAATCTCCAGCGCAATAAATACCGCACACATTCCCCAAATTGGAACCGCTGCTTTGAAGGTATCCAGGAAATTATTTAAAATTCCGTGCACAAAATAAGTGGTGAGCGATAAAATCATCGCTAAAAGAAGGGTGCGAATTTCCCGATCTTCTTTTGGTCAGCGGTTGTATAAAGTGATTCCTTTGCATAAAATTTCCGCAATATTCAATAGTATGCATTGCGTGCCTCAATATTAGTTTACACTAAACTGTTTAGTGTAAACTAAATTTCTGAAATCACATCAAAACCTTTATAACTTCCAGTTATTGCTAATCCATAAATTTCTGATGCAATACCAGCAGTTTTAATCTTAAGTGCAATTTCATTAATTGTTGCTCCACTGCCAACGGCATCATCCAGGATTAAAATTTTTCGATAAGATTTATTTTCACCAACATAAAATGTTTTTTTAGCATTTTCAATACGTTCAGCAAGTTTGGAAAGCGCTTTTTGGGGAATAATTATATTATTTTTAATTTTTTTGACTGTAATTTTAGGTAAATCAATCCCGATATTTTTCTCAAAAAAGTCCATTATTTGTAAATGTCGTTTGATCGTTGGTGGAACAAAAACAATTGCATCTATTTGGTTTTCATTAATGAAATTAGCAATTCTGTATTTTATTTCGGACACGATAATTTTCATCAATGACTTATTTTGGCCTTGTTTAGCATAATGCATAAGGGTACCAAGGTGCGTTTTTCCAAAACGTTCAATGGCATAAAAGTCCATATAAAATAAATAGTCAACTCCTATTTCTTT
>CANJSS010000067.1 GCA_947476955.1 Flavobacteriales bacterium | reverse complement strand
TGGATCTGTTGGAATAGGAACAAGTGATCCAGATCAATTACTAAGTGTTAATGGCAATGCAAGTAAAAGTGGTGGAGGTTCATGGTCTACATTCTCAGATCAACGTTTGAAAAAAGAAGTAATCGATTTCAACGATGGTCTAAATACTTTACTTCAAATAAAACCAGTAAGTTTTAGTTATAATTCAAAAAGCGGATATAGTGATACTACAAAAAGATACATTGGAGTTATAGCGCAAGAGATAGAAATAGCGGCACCTTATATGGTAGAATCCATTGAATCAAAAGGATTCGAGGATTTAAAAAGTTATGATCCGAGTGCCTTGAATTATATTTTGATTAATTCAGTCAAGGAAATCAACCAAAAATTAGAAAAATTACTAATTGAAAAAAATGAATTATCTGAACAAAACAGCATAATTATTTCAAAAAACAAGGAATTACTAATACAATTGGAAAAACTATTAGAAAAAAATAAATGATTAAGACTAGTCAAGAAAATTTTTAAATAGATGAAATTAAGGAATGTTTCGCTTGCTTCATAGAGTGCAACACCATTCAGAAGAATACAATTCCCTGACCATTTTTTTATTCAATCTGTTAGAAAGCCATAGCTTGTTTGCCGCTTCCGAATAATTGGCATTGAAAGTACTGAATCAAAACAGTTGTCTCGTTGAAGAAGGTATTGCAAACCAATTGGAATCCTATCGAAAGATGAAAGTTGGAAATACAGCTCCCGATATTGAATTTAGTGCGGATGCAATAAAAAATAGCAATTCAATTGAGGTTCCTAAAAGCTTCTCCGAAGTTCAATCCACGTTTAAATTGGTATTTTTCGGCGCAAGTTGGTGTCCAATGTGTGTGGAGGAAATGACGCGTTTGATCCCGTTTTACGAAAAATGGAAAGCCAAAGGAGTGGAAGTTGTATTCGTTTCGTTGGATACGGATAAAAAAGCATTTACCGATTTCACGAGCACTTTTCCATTTATTAGCAGCTGCGATTTTAAAAAATGGGATACACCAGCAGCAAGATAATACTATATTTCTGGAGCTCCAACCATATTTTTGTTGAACACCGATCAAAAGATTTTACACATACCAGTATTTTTGCAGCAAATGTATGCTTGGTTGGATTATTGCGGAAATAAATAAGAAATTCAGTTTCTTTTATTCGGTTGTAGTAAACGAAATCTGCTAAATTTCCTCGGTAAAGGGATTCCAAATACCTTTTGGAGAAAACTAAACGGAAACGTATCTTTACCGCATGAGAAAAAAAATCCTTCTTTTGGGTTCTGGTGAATTGGGAAAAGAATTCGTCATTGCCTGTCAGCGTTTAGGTCAATATATTATTGCGGTAGATAGCTATACTGGCGCTCCAGCAATGCAAGTAGCGCAAGAATTTGAAGTTATCAATATGCTGGATGGTGATGAATTGGATCGTATCGTTGCGAAGCACCAACCAGATATTATAGTTCCGGAAATTGAAGCAATTCGAACAGAACGATTTTATGCCTACGAAGCCCAAGGAATTCAAGTTGTTCCTAGTGCGAAAGCAGGAAATTTCACCATGAACCGAAAAGCTATTCGTGATTTGGCAGCTAAAGAAGTTGGCGTTAGAACCGCAACATACCGCTATGCTACTACTTTGGAAGAACTAAAAAGTGGTGTGCACGTTTGCGGAATTCCTTGCGTTGTCAAACCACTGATGTCGAGCTCCGGAAAAGGACAATCCGTCATCAAAAAAGAGGAGGATATTGAAAAAGCTTGGAACTATGCTTTGGAAGGTTCTCGCGGCGATTTAATGGAGGTAATCGTTGAAGGATTTATTGATTTTGAATACGAGATTACACTTTTAACGGTTACGCAAAAAGACGGCGAAACCTTGTTTTGTCCGCCAATTGGACACCGGCAAGAACGCGGTGATTACCAAGAAAGTTGGCAGCCAATGCCAATGCAACCTGCACATTTGAAAGAAGCGCAGCAAATGGCATATGACGTAACAAAAGCGCTTGGTGGAGCAGGAATCTGGGGCGTTGAATTCTTTATAACCAAAGAAGGCGCTTATTTTTCAGAATTATCACCACGTCCGCACGATACTGGAATGGTAACACTTGCCGGAACACAAAATTTTTCCGAATTTGAATTACACGCCCGTGCAATCTTGGGTATTCCTATTTCAGAGGTAGTTTTGGAACGAAATGGCGCAAGTGCGGTAGTTTTGGCAACAAGTGAAAGCAATGAACAACCTGTTTTTTCAGGATGGAACGAAGCTGCTCAGTTTAAAAATACGGATTTTAAAATCTTCGGAAAACCAAGCACTCGTCCATACAGAAGAATGGCAGTTGCGCTAGCTTACGGGCAAGAAGACGTTACAGAACTTGTCGCGAAGGCGAAAGAAGTTGCCCGAAAAATATCCGTTAAATAGTTTTATTACAACAATCCTAAAGCTATTTTCATACGAATAATTCGCTTAGCGGAAGCATCCACTTTTTTCTTGAAATCGGCATCTGTCTTGTATTTTTTCAAGATTTCTCTGTGTGCTTTTTTTGCATCAACCGGCATAAGTACAATATCGCAACCAGCTGCAATAGCCTTTACTTCACATTGTGGAATACTCGCCACACCGCCCATATTCATTGCATCGGTAACGATTAATCCTTTGAAACCAAATTCTTCGCGCAACAATTGCTTTACAATAACTTCTGAAGTTGTAGCTGGCAATCCTTTCGTGTCGTATTTCGGATTATTTGTAACACCAATATGTGCAACCATGATGGAAAGAACGCCATGTTCTATCAGTGTAGGGTAATTACCAATTTCCTTCAATTCACCATTAATCATTTGCAACGATTTGTGCGTATCACCAGAAACTAAACCATGACCAGGGAAATGTTTTGCAGTAGCAAGAATATTTTTGTTTTGTGTTTCCTGAATAAAAGCATCCGACCAAGGAATAATATTCGCAGGAACAGCGCCAAAGCTTCTGAATCCAACTGTTTTATTCGGCGACATATCCACAACTGGTGCAAAGTTGTAATTGATTCCGATAGCATTTAATTCGTCTGAAATAACTTGCGCAACGGTTTTAACTTCGTCAATTGTTGTTATTTCGTTTGCTTTTTTCACTGGTTTAGAACCAATTATTTTGCGGTTCACCAAACTCGGTTCTGCATCGGCACTGTATAAAAATGGCAAATTTCCAAGGGAATCGTTCATTGCTTCAAATCCTGCAATCCAGGTTTTAAATTCTGCTTTTGTGCCATTTAACATGAGAACGCCGCCAATAATTCGCTGTTGAATATGGCTTTTTATGGTCGATTCAGTTTGTCCAAGTCTACCAACTGCAGGCATTATAAGTTGCGCAATTATTGCCGTATCATCCAAGGTAGCGAATACTCTTTCGACCTCTAAATCCAGTCCTTTATTCTCAGAAAGATAATCGCTAAGCTTAAATTCTACCTTCACAGTTGGTTGAATTCTTTTGACAACTGTTTTTTTGTCCGATGTATTTTGAGCGCAACTTTGAAACAAAACTGCAAAAATTAGAGGAACCAGTAGGTATTTATTCACGGTTGAAAATTTTAGATACATAAACGTTAAAATTAAGATCTTTCATCAAGTTAGAAGGCCTATTACGAAGTGTTTTTTTCACTATGCCTTTGTCAATAACCATACCGAAGCCCATAATGGGAAGTTTTATTTTATTATTGGTTAGCTTACTCGTTAATCCAAATCGCAAATCGTGGAATTTTAGCGTATCGCCGCAGCGCTCAGTTGTGTAATAGCCATTCGAAATGAATTTTAACCTTTTGGTATAGTTTGTTTCTGGCCATTTAAGTTTGTTTAAGGGCATTTTGTGTTTAGCAATTGTATCGATATCGTATGGATTAAACGGATAAAATATGGATTTGTAGCCCACATAATAGTTGGATTTATCTTCTACCAAAACCATCCAATAAAAACTGGTTAATGGCATAGGCGTTACCATTGCATTTTTTGTTTGCAACCCATTTTCTGAGAAATAAGATTTAGACTCAGAAAGTATTGTAAGTTTCACAATTACTCCCCATAACAAATAGGCAGAGGAATAATATATTCCAATCCAATTGATGCGCGATCGCCAATAACCTTCTCGTTTTAAAAACAATGCAATTAGCAAACAGATCATAAAAGGAACCGTATACAAAGGATCGATTACAAAAACGGTATTGAATGTAATTCGATAATTGAAAGGCCATAGAAATTCTGTTCCATAATTGGTAAACATATCTAAAATAGGATGCGTAATAATTCCAAGGAAAAACAACCAAATCCATGTTTTCTGTTCGTATTTCTTTTTATACAAGCGGTGAACTAGCCAACCTAAAACAGGACCAGCGATGAGTGCGAAAAGCATGGAGTGTGAAAATCCACGGTGCATCAATGCAGCGTCGATTGGATGAAAGAAAGCGGTTAGAAAAACATCTAAATCTGGAATTGTTCCTGCAATTGCTCCCCAAAGTGCAGCTTTTGAGCCCATTTTTTTACCTGCAACTGCCTCTGCAACTGCTGCGCCTAATACTATTTGCGTTAACGAATCCATAGATAAATAAATAAGAACTTTTTCCGCGGTAAAGATACACTCTTGTAACCACATCTAAGCCATCCCGCAGCTTAAAATACTGCAAATTTTAAGTTTAATTTGGTAACACATTTTTTTTTGCTTTTGAATAAAAAAGTCCTAAAAATTTCGTAATTTCAAGTAAATAACGAACCTAAATAAAACTAAATGATACAGAACCAATCCATTAAATTTTGGGCAGAAGACGATCGTCCCAGAGAAAAACTTGCATTAAAAGGGAAAGGATCCTTGTCTGATGCAGAATTACTTGCGATTTTATTAGGTTCCGGATCACGCAATCAAACGGCTGTTGAACTAGCCCAAGATTTATTGAAGCATGCAGATTATGATTTGGGGATTTTTTCAAAATTAAGTTTACAAGATCTAAAAAAATTCAAAGGAATAGGGGAGGCAAAAGCAATTTGTATCCTCGCCGCTTTGGAATTGGGGCGCAGGCGGAAAGAAACGGAAGGTAAATTGCGGTTGAAAATAACCTCTTCCAAAAGCGTCTACGAGTATATGCGTTCCACACTGTTGGATTTGGAACACGAAGAATTTCATATTTTACTTCTTAACCGTGCAAATGAAATCATGCGACGAGAACTCGTTTCTATTGGTGGATTATCAGGAACAGTAGCGGACGGAAAAGTTATTTTTAAAAAAGCCTTGGATTTTGGAGCGCATGCTATTATTTTGGTTCACAATCATCCTAGTGGACAACTAAAACCAAGCGAAATGGATATTAAATTGACAAAAAAGCTATCTGAATTTGGTAATTGTATAGATTTACCCGTTTTGGATCACCTCATATTCACCGATAATGGCTATTTTAGCTTCGCCGATACTGGCATGATTTAAAAAAAAATAGTTTTCGTGAAAAAACGAATTGTAACAATTGTTGGCGCGCGACCGCAGATTATAAAATCTTCAGCAATCAGTAGGGCAATACAGCAAAATTTTTCCAATGATTTGGAGGAAATAATTGTACACACGGGCCAGCATTACGATGAAAATATGTCTGAGGTTTTTTTTTCTGAATTGGGAATTCCTCAACCAAATTATAATTTGAATGTTAGAAGCGGCTCGCATGCTGCTCAAACTGCAAAAATGCTGGAAGGTTTAGAAAGTATATTTTTAAAGGAAAAACCTACTGCTGTTTTAGTATATGGTGATACAAATTCAACCATTGCAGGCGCTCTAGCTGCCGTTAAAATTCACATTCCAGTAATTCATGTAGAAGCTGGTTTACGTAGTTTTAACAAATCAATGCCGGAAGAAATCAATAGAATTTCTTGTGATCACATGTCCACTTTATTGTTTGTTCCTTCTATCACGGGAATGGAAAATTTAAAAAACGAAGGGTTTAAATTACACGCAGCGTTGAAGGCAGATGTCGATCATCCTAAAGTATACCATTGCGGCGATGTAATGTTTGATAATAGCCTTTATTTCTCAGAAATTTCTGATCGAAAATCTACTATTCTAGCAACCTACAACCTTTTAGAAAACGGATATATTCTGGCGACGATTCACCGCGATTCCAATACAGATAGCAAGGAAAATATGGAAGAAATTTTTGGTGCATTATTGGAAATTCAGGAAAAATCTGGTTTAGTTATTGTTCTTCCAATTCATCCGCGAACTAAAGGCAAAATACGGGAGCAACTGAGTTCGGAATTGTTACATAACATAGAATCGAATATCCATTTTAAAATAATTCCACCAGCTGGTTTTTTGGATATCATCTCATTGGAAAAACACGCGCGAATAGTAGTTACAGATAGCGGAGGACTGCAAAAAGAAGCCTATTTCTTTCGGAAACCTTGTGTGATTCTTCGTCCCCAAACAGAGTGGGTAGAAATTGTAGAAAATGGCAATGCAATTCTAGCAGACGCCTCCAAAAAACGAATAATTACAGCGTTTGAAGACCTGATAGCTAAAAAAGATTTGTCGTATCCACCTATTTATGGCGATGGTAAAGCTGCTGTTTTCATTTGCGAAAAAATATTGAACGATCTTTAAAAAAATCATGGTACTACTATTTGTTGAAGAAATTTCTACCCGCTTAATTTATACCCTTGATTTTGTTTTCAAGTTACGTGGATTGGAATATACTTTAACGAATGATTTTAACGAATTTGAAAACGCAAAAGTTCCGCGGTTGAATTATTCAGAAAGGTATTTTGATGGCATTTTGCAGCTTTCGCCAGCTTCTTTATTGTTTGATGAGGTATTAAACGTTTATGGAATTGGGAGCGGTAGTTTTTATAAAGAAAAATGCTTAACATTTAATGATAAAGTAGACCCACTGGCAAGTATTTTTTATATTCTTTCCCGCATGGAGGAATACATGACAACTGCGGAAGATGAGCATGGAAGATTTACATCTGCTAATAGTGTGTTGAGTCGTTTTGGTTGGTTGCAGAAAGCAATGTGCGACCGATGGGCAGTTGACTTTCTAAGTTGTTTAAATGAAAATAGGCTTTTAGAATTCCAAAATAGAAAACACACAGTCACCATTCTGCCAACATTTGATATTGATAATGTCTACGCTTATCAATTGAAACACGGAATTAGAAAGATTTTATCGTCGGTAAAGGATTTGGTGCGTGGCGATCGGTTTCGAATGAACGAACGTAAGTTGGTTTTGCAAGGAGCAGCAAAAGATCCTTATGATACCTATGATTACATTCTTTCCATTGCCGATCGTGGATTTTCTGTGAACATCTTTTGGTTACTCGGAGATTATGCGAAATACGATAAAAATGTTTCGTTCAAAGATGCTAGCCACCAGCAACTCATTCAAAAAATGGCAATTAATACTACCGTTGGGATACATCCAAGTTACAAATCCAATAGCTACGAATATTTTTTGCTCAACGAAAAAGAACGTTTGGAATTTATCTTAAACCAATTGGTAGAGCATTCGCGACAACATTTTCTCAAATTGAAGATTCCGTTAACCTATCATTCTATTTCAACGATGGGAATTAAACACGATTATACAATGGGATATGCCGATCAAGTTGGCTTTAGAGCGGGGACAGCGCGCTCTTTTCCATGGTTCGATCTGCGCAAGAATTCCATTTCTAATCTTACCATTCATCCTTTCGCATACATGGACGGAACGTTGCAGGAATATTTAAAGTTAACCCCCTCTGAATCCAAAATGATAATTGCCAACTTATTTGAAGAAGTAAAGAATTATGGCGGTGATTTCCAGATGATTTGGCACAATGAGACAATCGGAGAGTATGGGAAATGGAATGGTTGGAGGGAAGTATTGGAATTTACATTAGATTTAAATAAAACAGAAAATGGATAAAAAAAGTGTTGCGACAGGAATTATTTTCATAACGATAGCAATAATTCTAGGTGCTTTTGGGGCGCATGGTTTAAAAGGACTTGTTTCGACTGAAAAGATAGGTTCATTTGAAGTTGGTGTGCGCTATCAGATGTACCATGGATTAGGCTTGTTCGTGATTGGTTTACAAGCATCTAAATTTTCGTTCCAATTAAAATGGATTTACTTCTTTCTTTTTGTAGGAACCATTTTATTTTCTGTATCCATCTATTTTCTCGCGATTCAAGAAATTTTAGGAGTGTCGTTGCCGTTTTTAGGTCCAATAACGCCATTGGGTGGAAGTTTACTGATCGTTGGTTGGATAATTTTTTTAGTTCAAATTCTTCGGTCAAAAGTTTGAATTACATAGATTTTTAAAAATAAAGTTTGGTGAAAATCACAATACTCGGTTCGGGAACATCGCAAGGAGTGCCAGTGATAGCATGCGATTGTGCTGTCTGTCATTCTTCTGATGCATTGGATAAACGTTTGCGATCCTCCATTCTGATTTCCGATCAAACAGAAAATTTTGTGATCGATACTGGTCCGGATTTTCGGCAACAAATGCTGAACCACCACGTTAAATCGCTGCGTGCAGTAATTTTCACGCATGAACACAAAGACCACCTTGCTGGATTAGACGATGTTCGGGCGTTTAATTACAAAGAACAGCGCGATATGGAAGTGTTTTGCACTGAAGCAGTAGAAATCGCTTTGCGAAGAGAATTTCATTATATTTTTTCAAACGAGAGATATCCTGGAATACCAAGTATTCAAATCAATCGAATTGAAAACAAAGCTTTTGAATTGCCAAATGGCTTAATGCTGCTTCCAATTGAGGTTTTGCATTATAAAATGCCCGTTTTCGGCTATCGAATTGGCGATTTCACCTACATCACGGACGCTAAAACTATTTCGGAAACAGAAAAGCAAAAAGTTAAAGGAACGAAAATTCTTATAGTGAATGCCTTGCACCGTTCGGAACATATTTCACATTTCAATTTAGATGAAGCGTTGGCATTTATTGCAGAAATTAATCCGGAAAAAGCTTATTTAACGCATATTTCACATTTATTTGGAAAACACCAAGAAATAGAGAAGGAACTTCCACCGAATGTTTTTCTAGCATTTGATGGGATGACAATAGAAATTTAGTAGAATATTAACCTTAAAATTAAAAGAATTGAAACAAGTCCCAAAATGGAAATTTGCAGTAATGGTTTGGATTGCAATTTACCCAAGTATTACCATTTTACAAATGTTGATTGGTAAACAAATGATGGTTTTACCAATTCCTTTGCGCTCACTAATTTTAACCTTGATTCTTGTGCCATTAATGGTGTTCGTGTTGCTTCCAATTTTAAGGAAATTTTTAGGATCTTGGCTGAATAGGTAGTTTCAAAAGTTGGAAGAAAGCATTTTTAAGAATTATTACTTCCTTCATTGAAAGTTTTCGACATTTCGCTTAAGTTAATTATTTTCTCGCTTAAAAAGATGGATTTAACATTTTAGAGAATTCATTTTATGTCGTATTTGCTTTAGTTTTAACCAATAATAAAGCTAAAATGAAGCACATGAAAAAAGCAGAACAGCATAGAATGTATGAAAATCCGCTATTGGAAATTTTATCCATCAGCGGTCCAAAAATGATGGTTACCTTTCACTTATTAATAAGTAGTTCGTGCGTTTTGTATGGCTATAGCTTGGTTGGGAATTCAGCATCGGAAATTACACTTGTGGTTTTATTTGTTGCAGGATTTGCGAGTTGGAGTTTGGCAGAATATATTTTACACCGGCATCTTTTTCATTACGAAAGCAATAATAAATTCGTTAAAGCATTCCATTTTGCGATGCATGGTTACCACCATGAAAATCCAAACGATGTGAACCGATTGTTTATGCCTCCAGTTCCTGCATTCTTGTTTTTAGCTGTATTTTTTCTACTATTTTATGTCTTGCTCGGAAATTACGCGTGGTTTTTTCTACCAGGATTTGAAATAGGATATTTGCTCTATTCGTTTGTTCATTATAGCATTCACAAGCATTCGGCGCCGAAACCATTGCAGAAAATTTGGAATCATCACATTATTCACCATTACAAAGAACCCGAAAAAGCCTACGGCGTTTCTTCTAGAGTATGGGATCGGATTTTTCGAACTATGCCGGATTCAGAAAAATAGGACTTTTAATTCGCCTATTTTTTCAAGCGCATACCAATTACATTAGGCAATTTCCAAAAATGGTCGTTGTCATCGTTAGGATATGTTTGCGAAACATAACTCCCTATTTTTTCGATTACCGTATCTCCAACTTTAATATATAAGCTGGTTTCCGGTCCACCTTCGATGTAAATTGCATTCGTTAATTTGAACGGAAAGGATTGAATAAACGAAATCATTTCATTGTGCGTATATGGTGAGCGACTGAAAATATAGTAAATATTTCCTTTCGCGTCCAGCGCGGCAACAAGCATGCTGCAGGATTGATTTTTCTTATTCCAACTGAGCGCATTTCCATTGCAATCGATCATCCGCATGCCTTGGGCGTAGCTGTTGTAGTTGTTTTTCACTTTTTCCCATGGCGAACATTTCAGATCCAAAATGGTGAAAGCTGCTTGCAACGAATCAATTGGATTAAGCGCAATCATGGAGTTATAACCAGCATTGAAAGCGGAATTATTGAAATGGCCGTAGTTTTTCATGTAACCACGGTTGATTAATCCATTCGACAATTCATACATTCCTGCATTTACAACTACGTTTAAATCAAACGTATCTGCCCATTTATCTGCTGTGAAGGTTTGATTTTGGTGTTCCGTTGCTGTAAATAGGAAGAAATCGAACTCACGGGGATCAATTTTCAGGATGCTCAATTTTGAATCGTTGATTTCCGATAGTTTCGGCGCATCATTTTCACAAATTTCGATGCCTTCGCTCAATTTTTTCCATTCAAAATTTTTCGGATTGCGCTCCGGAATTGAGTCTATTATTGGCGTTTGTGAGCAAGAGCTCACTGCAATAAACAGCAAGAATGGTGTAAAAAAGTACTTTCTATCGTTTCTCATTCCAGTCAAATTTTTCTGTTTCAAAGGGGAAAATATCAAATAATTCACCAGAATAATAAAACTGGTAGGCAATGGCGCCAAAAGAATACGGTTTTTCGTTGATTTTTATCGTTGAACCACCAACTTTAGGATTTCTTTTCGGTTCGGATTGTGGAAATCCAACATTGAATAAAGTTGCTAAAATTTCCGGACGATTGTCAATTGGAAATCCAGCTTTTTCCCATTGTTTTTTTACTTGTTTTAAGAAAATAGCAGCATACATGTAAGAATAAAAGTGATTTCGAAAAGAAGTTAAGCGATCAATTCTTTCTTTCTGAATATCGGAAGTGTGGAAGTCTAGCAAGTTTTCGTATTCTTTTCCCAAATAATATTCGCTACCAGAATCTTTTAGTAATTGCTCGATTTTTTGTGCGGTATTTTCCTTGATTCCTGTTACACCAAAAGAAAATTGCGATTCTACAGACAAAACTTTCAATGGCCCAATCCATTTTTTATACGCTTCTCGATTGGAATTAAATAGACGAATTTGTTCTCCAACTAAACAAGAAACTATAAGCCGTGCTTCAACGCCAGTTTGATTTGCAACCGAATCGATCAACTGTTTATCCTTCACAACCGCTTCTTTGAAAGTTTGCCATTCGAGGATATTCATCCATTCGAATACGCTTTCCTGCTTGTAATTTTTACTTCGGTATTTTTTTGAGTTATGGTATTTTCGCACCGCTCGGCAGTAGGATTTATCTTCTTTTAAATTCAAATCTACCGCATCCAACATCCGTAAAATTTCTGTTTCGTTGGCGTATTTTTGGTGTGCGTGTAAAATATATTGCGCATTTTTTGGATAAAAGTCATTTAGTATCAAAATGCGTTGCAGCGCTTCATACTCCAAAAAAAGTGTTGCCGAAGTGTCTTTTTGAAAAGATTGGTTGTATTTATCTTTTATCTCGTCAAAATAGCGATTATTTGAGTCAACCCTCCCAGAATCATTAGTTAAGCGAAATTTAATTGCCACATAGGAAGCGGTTAAGAAAAGACCGATAAGTGCAAAGCCAACAATAAAAGTGTAAAATGGAAACTTGAACCAGCCACTTCGGAAAAATTGTTTCACTGTTTTATAATTTGAAATTCCTTGCGAAAATACTCAAACAATTTGGGATTTTGATGTTGTTTTTCCCACGGAAAAGCAGAATTAAAGTAGGGAAGGGCCAGTGATTCCAATTTCCATCCACAAAATACTAACGGTGCTATTTTATATTACTGGCAGGAAAAATTGAAATTCCCGAATTCTATTATCTTTGTCTTAAATAAAAAAAGATCATGGCAAATAATTTATTGAAAGGAAAACGAGGAATTATTTTTGGCGCATTGAATAGTCAGTCAATTGCATGGCATATTGCCGAAAAAGCACACGAACAAGGTGCACAATTCGTTTTGACAAATGCTCCAATCGCAATGCGAATGGGAGAGATTAATCAATTGGCTGAAAAGACAGGTTCTAAGATTATTCCTGCGGACGCAACAAATGTGGAAGAACTAGAGAATTTGATTTCTCAGTCCATGGAAATTTTAGGTGGAAAAATTGATTTTATATTACATTCTATTGGTATGTCGGTGAATGTTAGAAAAGGAAATCATTACACAGACGAAAATTACGATTATACCATGAAAGGATTGGATGTTTCCGCTCTTTCTTTCCATAAAGTAATGCAATCTGCCAAGAAATTGGATGCAATGAACGAATGGGGATCCATTGTAGCTTTGACATATATTGCAGCGCAACGCGTTTTTCCGGATTACAACGATATGGCGGATAACAAAGCATATTTGGAATCTATCGCGCGCAGTTTTGGTTACCATTTTGGTGTAGATAAAAAAGTGCGCGTGAACACTATTTCTCAGTCTCCAACAATGACAACTGCAGGTAGTGGTGTGAAAGGTTTTAGTGAGTTTATAAGTTTCTCTGAAAAAATGTCTCCACTTGGAAATGCGGATGCAGCAGCGTGTGCAGATTATTGCATTACCTTATTTTCAGATTTAACACGATACGTAACTATGCAAAATCTTTTCCACGATGGTGGTTTCTCCAACACAGGAGTTACAACTGCTGTAATCGAAAAATTTTCAGAATAATTAAACTAATATTCAAACTGCCAGTTTCAGGATGTTTTAAAATCAAATAAAATGAAAATGAAAAACGCTGCAATCCTACTTATGATAGGTTCAATTTATTGGATTTTACTTAGGATTTATTACATAATAGATGCCTTTAGTGCAGAAAGATGGGAAATCACAAAAGACTACCCGATCAGCTTTGGCTTTGACTCACTTGCTATAATTCTTCCCTTTTCTTTGCTCGTTTTAGCTATTGCATTACTGCAAAATAATGAAATTGTCAAAAAGAGCAAAGAGGAGGAGACGCCAATTCAAAATGAAGTTCAAAATGAAAATCAAATTATTTCCGTAGGAGATTGGTTAGTCAATTTTTTAATCACAATAATCCCATTTGTTGGCATTATATTTATTATAATTTGGGCGAATGACGGTAAAAACAAAACCAGAAAAAATTGGGCAATTGCATCGCTTATTTGGTCAGGAATATTTTTCGTTTTATCCCTTTTCATTTATACGATAATTATTGCTTCATTTTTGAATAGGAATTAAAACTATTTTATAACAGAACTTTTTCTATATTAAACAGGCATACGGTTTTTTTTAAATAGTTTGCTTCAAGTAAGAATTGAAGTAGAAGTGAAGACTGTGGCATTGAGTTTACTAAATTATAATTGTGCCTACTAGCATTGTAAATAATTGCCAACCTATACTACAACAGCAAATTCTATAGCTACAAGCCTAATTTATTAAAAATGAATCCACGAAATAGCTGTTCCATATTGCTTCTCGAGTTTTATCCGGTTTTAATCGTTTAAATTCGGATTTGGTAATTTTATTCGCATATATTTGGAACGTTAAATGGAAATTGTGCTTTAACCAATTGTACATAAAGATCCAGAATTACCTTTGCTTTTAGCAAATAAAATGTATTACTAAACCGCCTTACATTAAACATGGTCTCATCAAATTTTCATTCCTTTTCTAATTTGAAAAGCATTTATTTCGCTACCATTAACTTCCATTCGCTACT
>CANJSS010000066.1 GCA_947476955.1 Flavobacteriales bacterium | reverse complement strand
AATTTTTTGCCAAAGAATTTATTGAAATTGCACGCGATGAGAGCCAAGTTACATGGCTTAATTTTCATAGTCTAGGGAACAGGGAGCCAATTGAAAAACTGTGTGAGCACTTGCATATTGAGCGCCTATCCGTTGAAGATATTTATACAGAGAAAAAACGTCCGAAATTAGAAGAATACGCTAATTATATGTTTTTTTCCGTGCGTTCGGCCTTACCTGCTGAAAATAATATTTTTGTGCTGCAGCAAGAGCAAATCTCTTTTATTCTTGGTAAAAATTACCTCGTTTCCTTTCAGCAAAAAACGTCGGAGCATTTTACGGATGTGCGGGATAGAATAGAAAAAAAACGAGGAAAAATTCGCCACAAAGGAGCTGATTTCTTATTGTTCCGTATGCTCGATGCAATTGTTGATAATTATTTTGAAGTTTTAGTCGACATAACAGATTCCATAGAAAAGCTGGAAATGAAATTAATTCGTGTTGCGAATAGCGATACCTTAAAAATGATTGAATTTCAAAAAAGAAAATTAATTGAACTGAGAAAAATTGTTTTGCCATTGAAAGATGTAGCTTTCCAGCTAGAGAAAACGCAAAGTCAATTTATTAATTCAGATAACCATCCTTATTTTGCCGATTTAAAAGAAAACTGCTTATCTGTAATGGAAGAAATCGATGCCAATAAGCAAATTTTGGAAGGAATGGCCAATTTGTACTACGCTATTCAGGGGCAGCGCATGAATGAAATCATGAAAGTTTTAACCGTCGTAAGTGCAATTTTTATTCCCTTGACATTTATTGTTGGCGTATATGGAATGAACTTTAAGTATATGCCCGAGCTTGAATATAAATATGGTTATTACACAATAGTTGCTATCATGTTCGCTATTTCAATTTCACTTTTACTGTTTTTTGTAAAACGCGGTTGGCTTAAAAGAAAATAACCTAGGAGATTGATCATTCCTTTTTTTATTCAAAAAAAAACGCTTCAGGAAATCCAGAAGCGTTAAAAAATAATTTTTATACGTTTTATTTCACCATTGCTTTTGGCGCAGCGGCTAAAATTGTAGGATCTGTTTCTGCTGCAAATTTCTCAAAGTTCTTCACGAATTTTGCAGCTAAATTATTTGCAGTTTCATCGTAAGCCGCTTTGTCAGCCCAAGTCATTCGTGGATTTAATATCTCAGATGGAACTCCCTCACAAGTAGTTGGCATATCCAAATCAAAGATTGGAAGCATTTCAAATTTCACATCGTCCAATTTTCCGGTCAATGCTGCAGTAATCATAGCACGCGTGTAGGATAATTTCATTCTACTTCCAACGCCATACGATCCTCCAGTCCAACCAGTATTAATTAACCACACTTTAATATCTTTACCATTCAGTTTTTCGCCCAATAGTTTAGCGTATTTTGCAGGATGCAATGGCAAGAATGCCGCACCGAAACATGCCGAAAATGTTGTTGTTGGTTCTGTAATTCCAACTTCAGTTCCTGCAACTTTCGCCGTATAACCGGACATGAAATGATACATTGCCTGTTCTTTTGTTAGACGAGAAATTGGTGGAATTACACCAAAAGCATCTGCCGTCAAGAAAAATATATTTTTTGGTGCATTTCCAATGGATGGAACAGCGATATTATCTATGAAATCTATTGGATAAGAAACGCGGGTATTTTCAGTAATTGAACCATCCGTATAATCCGGAGTAGATGTACCTTCTGTGAAACCAATATTTTCCAAAATTGCTCCAAATTTGATTGCGTCATAAATTTGTGGCTCTTTTTCTCTGGAAAGATCAATTGTTTTAGCATAACAACCGCCTTCAAAATTGAAAACCGTATTTTCCGCCCAACCGTGTTCATCATCTCCAATTAAACGGCGATTTTCATCTGACGATAAAGTGGTTTTGCCTGTTCCGGATAAACCAAAAAATACTGCAGTATCGTTATCTTCGTTTCCAATGTTTGCAGAACAATGCATGGAAAGTACATTTTTTTCATGGGGTAAAACAAAATTTAAAACCGAGAAGATTCCTTTTTTGATTTCACCTGTATAACCTGTACCACCAATGATTATCATTTTTTTAGAAAAGTTTAAAATTGCAAAGTTCGCTTGACGTGTTCCGTCAAGTTCAGGATCCGCTTTGAAACCAGGTGCACACACAATATGCCATTCTGGCAAAAAGTTTTCTAAATCTAAATCAGTCGGACGCAAAAACATGTTGTAAGCAAACATATTACCCCAAGAGATTTCATTTACAACTCGAATATTCATTTTGTAACTTGGATCGGCACAAGCAAAAGCATCCCGCACATAAACGTCTCTTCCATTTAAATATGCTTTCATTCTATTGTAAAGTGCATCGAATTTTTCTGGTGTGAACTTAATATTTACATCGCCCCACCAAACAGCATTTTCCGTTTTTTCGTCGCAAACAACGAAGCGATCCTTTGGCGAACGGCCTGTAAATTCTCCAGTCTCAATAGCAAGAGCTCCAGTATCTGTTAATTCCCCTTGACCGCCAAGAATCGTGTCTTCTACCAATTCAGAAGGTGAAAGATTCCAGAATTGGTTTCCAAGATTGTTTAAGCCTATTGACTTATTTAGATCTGTGTTTTTCCCGAGTTTACCAAATACATTCATATATACTTATTTACAGCTATAGCTTTATTTCGAATGCAAAATTAGCGGAACTATTTGGACTAGTTGCAATTTTTAAGTTAAAATTTCACACAAAATGCAACACTTGTTAATAACTGCTATTCTAGACAGGCAAAGGGTTTGAAACATTTTGTTATGTGTGTTTTTGACACTAAGTGGTGTAGGATTTGTGTGTGGAGTTACCCAGAATAATTTCGTTATTCTTTTAAAAAATAATAAAAGAAATTTAGCTGAGCACTTATTTCAAGGTGAAATGTGAATCGGATAAGCTTTTAAAAACTATGCCTTTAATTCCCATAACGGTTTGCCGATTTGCGAAGGCAGGGATTAGAAAATAATAAAGTTCAAATTTAGTGCAAAAGCCAATAGAAAGTAGAAATGCTCAATTTAGCACTATAGCCTAACTTTTGCCAAACCCGTGTTGTGCGTTCGTTGTTTACTTTCAAGGTTTTGTTTCTTATTCTTTTATTGTTATTGGATATAAAAGTCTAAATGAATTTGAAACAGCTTGGTGCATAATTGTTGCATGATTTTCTTTTGGTAAATAGTCAAAAAACACTTTCACTTTTTTGCTTTTTGAACCTTTAATTTTTTCAGTCAATAGATTTGCATCAACTTCCATAACTCTTGGTATTTCAGTTGGTGTTAGCCCTTCTTTTCCAACGCCAATGTATATGTCTGTTTGTTGATTAAAATTCTCTGTCAATAAATTTGAATTCTGATTTAACAACGAACCATTATCCCACCATAAACTCGGGCTAATAATAATGTATTTATTGAAAAGTGTCGGTTTTTTTATAAGGACTTCTGTTGCAAAAAGTCCACCTAATGATTGTCCGATTATAGTTTTGTCATTGTTTGTCTTGTATTTAGTTTCTATATAGGGTTGTAATTCCTTTTCAATAAACGATATAAATTTATCTGAATGCCCTGCTGTTGGATGGGTTTTTAAGTCTTCTTTAATTGTTGTTGGAAATGTAAAATCTCTTCTTCTGTCAACTGTTGCAATACCAACAATAATAGATTTAGGAACTTGGTTTATCCATTCAAAACTATTGAATTGTACTAGTCCTACAATATGTATAAAATCTTCATCTGCTGAACCGTCTAATAAATAAATTACTGAATATTTTATTGTGTCATTTTGATTATAACCTTCTGGAAGATAGATATTCAAAACTCTTTTTTCTGAAAGTTCTTTTGATTGAATTTCGTCAATTACTCCAAGTACAAATGGTTTTGGGGTTTCTACTGGTTTCACTTTCTGTTTCTGTCCAAATGCGAAAATTGAAAAGAAAGTCAAGGTAAAAAGTATAAAATTATTTTTCATTTTTTCTGTCAGTTTCTTTTCTATTATGGGGCTAGTTACAATCACGCACAACTAGCAGACTTGCATTAAATATACCTCTAAAAAATTATTATTTCACAATATATTCGAGTTGACCTGGCCAACCATCAAGGATAAACACATTGCGCGCTCCAACAGTTTTGTTGATTAGAATGTTTGTAAGATCAATTTCAAAAGTCACATTTTTTTCTGCAATACACGTTTCCTTCATCTTGGGTTGAACCAATAAAATCCTGCGGATAGGATTGATTTCATTCGCATTGTACTCCAGACCAATTGCTTTAAAACGAATTGTGTCGCAATTTCCTAAATAGGTTAAATCAACAAGCATTTTCGAGTCACTCATCGTTACTTTTTGGATATTTAACGTCTCAAAAACGTCCTCTTTGTCACCAAGTTTAGCAACTATTTTAACCAACTGCTTTTCATTTGGTTTCTTAACATCAGCATCGGTAATGGCATTTTCTTCAGTGCGACAGCTGATTAGAATAAAAAGAATACCGAATATATATAGATTTTTCATAAATTTTTTACGTGTATTTTGGCGGTGCAATTATTCAAAAGTATAGGGAATTCGTTCAGCCCATCCTTCTAAATTTAAATATATTATACTCCCTGCTTCTGGTTTATAAGCTAAAGTTGAAATGTCTATTTCAAGCGTTTCTTCGATGAGTTTCTTGCAGGCATCACCATTTGCAGTATGAACAAGTTGAACCGCTCGAATTGGGGGAAGAGATTTTGCGATTACGGAGGAACCAATAAATTGGAAGGTATGTTTTTCACAACCACCACTATATTGAATAGCGATAAATAATTTATTACCATCTACCAGAACTGATTTAACTGTAAATGGATCCGACGGCGCGTTAATTTTTCCAATTGCAGCAGTTAGCATCGTTTTGGTGTTAACATCATTTTTTGATTTTTCAAGATTCTTTTGGGTTTTACATCCCACTGTTGCCAATAATAGACAAAAAATAACTATGCTTTTCATACTGTTTTTTTTTTTGGGTTGTGAGCAAAGATAATACCATAGATTTATTTTTGGTTAGAAAGAATTAGTAATTAGCCAATAATAGTTGAAAGTGCTCTTTCTTTCCGTAATTTTGCAGCATGAAAACAAAAACGCTCAAGAAAAATAAAATTAATGTAGTAACTCTTGGATGCTCCAAAAACATTGTAGATTCAGAAATTTTGATGGCACAATTAAAAGCCAATAATTTTGAAGTGGAGCATGAATCAATGGATGACGATGCAGAAATTGTTATCATCAATACTTGCGGATTTATTGATAATGCCAAACAGGAATCTATCGATACCATTATACGATATGCAGAAGCAAAAGCCGAAGGTTTAGTGGATAAAGTATACGTTACGGGTTGTTTATCTGAGCGTTACAAGGATGATCTTGAAAAAGAAATCCCAGAGGTGGATGCTTTTTTTGGAACAAGAGATTTGCCGCGTTTGTTAAAAACGTTGAAAGCGGATTATAAGCATGAGTTGGTTGGTGAACGTTTATTAACGACTCCAAATCATTTTGCCTATTTTAAAATAGCGGAAGGTTGCGATCGTCCTTGTTCCTTTTGCGCCATTCCTTTGATGCGTGGTAAAAATATTTCAACCCCAATAGAAGACCTGCTGACCCAAGCAAATGGTTTAGCTGCTAAAGGCGTCAAGGAGTTGATGCTGATTGCGCAGGATTTGACATATTATGGATTGGATTTGTATAAAAAAAGGGCGTTGGCAGACCTCATTAATCGACTTGCGGATGTAAATGGAATTGACTGGATACGACTGCACTATGCGTTTCCTTCAGGATTTCCAATGGAGGTGCTGGATGTTATGCGCGAAAGGGAAAATGTGTGTAATTACTTAGATATGCCGCTACAACATGGATCCACAAAGATTCTTCAGGCAATGCGCCGAGGAACAACTAGAGAAAAAACGGAAGAATTAATCGCGCAAATTCGTGAAAAAGTTCCTGGAATTGCTCTTCGCACGACTTTAATTGCTGGATATCCTGGTGAAACAGAAGCAGATTTTCAGGAAATGTATGACTGGGTGGAAAGAAGCCGCTTTGATCGTTTGGGAATTTTTACCTATTCCCACGAAGAAAATACACATGCTTACAACTTTGAAGACGATGTTCCTGCAAAAGTTAAAAAAGAGCGTGCAGATCTTATCATGGAATTGCAATCCGGAATTAGCTATGATTTGAACCAGCTGAAAGTTGGGAATAATTACAAAGTTTTATTCGATAGGGCAGAAGGTGATTATTTTATAGGAAGAACAGAATTCGATTCACCAGAAGTAGACAACGAAGTTTTAGTTAAAAAAGCCGATGGATTTGTTCGTTTAGGTGATTTTGCAACGGTTAATATTACGAGTGCAGACCACTACGATTTGTATGGTAAATTAGTATTATAATGAGAAGGAATAAGATTTTAAGACAAATAGATTTCTATTTCCAAAATGCATTTCTTTTATTTTGAAAGACTAAAGCAACCTATTTATTATATTAATCGTATTAGTTCTATATTTACATAAATTAATTTAAAACAAGAATATGAAAAAAGAATACTATTTAAAATCTTTCGTTATTATCACTTTTCTGTTAGTTTCGACAACATTTACTGCATTATTTGCACAAAATATTGTGTACACATATGGTGTGTCTAGTCCATCCGCGTGCGATGGTTCCGCTTTTATTATAGATTCTAATCAAGTGGTTGTTAATACAGTTTGGGCTGGAAATGGTATGATTTACCAACAAGGCGGAACGTCTATCGATAGTCTGTGCGCTGGAACCTATACGCTAACCTATTCGACATCTCTCGGCGGATCAACAACTGTAACATTTGTAATCGGTAGCGGAAACACAAATCCTTGTGCTGGGTTTAGTACTTTTATTACAACAACTCCAACCTCATCTGCAACATTCTGCGATGGATCGGCTCAAATAGTTGTTTCAGGCGGTACTGCACCATACTCCTACCTTTGGTCGGATGGTTCGATAACTTCTTTGCCGATGAATTTGTGTGTTGGAAATTATATCTGTATCACCACGGATGCAAATGGCTGCGCATCCAACGCGGAGGGAATGGTAAATACTACTTCCACGTCAAACGATTCAATTTTAGTTTTCGTGAATACCACTTTCCCAGGAGTTCCAACAATTGGAACATTATCTACAGCATCTGTTGAGGATTGTGTTTTGGATTTCAATACCGTTGCATCTGCATCTATTACAGGATACACATATCCTTCTTTGGATACTGTATTAATTACATGGACTTTGTTTGATTCTCTTGGAGTGAATGTTGCATCATATACAATTCCTTATCCAATGACTAATCTTAATTCAGGTGTTTTCTCTGTTGCACTATTTGTTTTCTGTGACCAAAAAGTACTTGATTATACTTCAATTCATATTTTTGATCAAATCTATTTGAACAATGCTGAAATGGGAATTACGGAAAATATGGAGCAAACGGTACTTTTCAATAATCCAATTTCTAATCAATTAAATTTAACATTTGAAAACAATACAGTTCGTTCCATCCTTCTTTACGATTCGAAAGGAGCAATAGTATTACAAGCCAATAACATTGATTCACTTAATTATTCAATGGATACAGAAAAGTTACAGGCAGGTATTTATTATTTGAATGTAACTTCTGCACAATCTAGTTTGACAAGAAAATTGATTAAATAACAAAAAATAGAAGGTTAACTTCAAAGAATGCTGGACACAAAGATGTTCAGCATTTTTTTTTCTATTTTAAAACCTAGCTGTCGGCTTAATTTTAAGGTGAAACATATCGAAAAATCTTATTCTATATTTCTAGGATGAAAGGTAATAATAGCATCCCGCAGAAAACGCTGATCCAAATGGGTATAAATTTCTGTTGTTGTTATGGATTCATGTCCAAGCATATCCTGAACTGCGCGTAAATTCGCACCGCCTTCGATAAGATGCGTGGCAAATGAATGGCGAAAAGTGTGCGGTGAAATTGTTTTTTTTAGTCCAATGGTTTGAGAAAGATTTTTGATAATTGTAAAAATCATAACGCGCGTTAGCATCGCTCCACGGCGGTTCAGGAATACAACATTTTCATTTCCTGGCTGAATATTTTGGTACCGTCGAATATGGTCGTTGTAAATACCGATTTCCTTTTCGACACTTGGACTGACTGGAACCAATCTTTCCTTGTTGCCTTTTCCAATTACACGAATAAATCCTTCTTCAAAATACAGATCAGAGAATCGTAAATTTACAAGCTCACTTACCCGCAAGCCACAACTGTAAAGCGTTTCAATAATTGCTCGATTGCGATGGCCTTCTAGTTTTCCTAAATCTATTGCGCCAATCAGTTGGTCAATTTCTTCGATAGTTAATACTTCCGGAAGTTTTCTGCCGATTTTTGGCATTTCTAATAGCTCACTCGGATCATCTTTTAGTAGATCTTCCAAAATAAGAAAACCGAAAAACTGCTTTATACCGCTAATTATCCGTGCCTGCGTCCTGGCGCTTAATCCTAAATCAAAAAGTTCTGCTACAAATTCCTTTAGATGCGTGTATGTTAATTCTGTTACAGCTAAATTTCTTGCACCTGCAAAATCGTTAAGTTTACTGACGTCATTTTGGTATGCGAAGATAGAATTTTCAGCTAATCCTTTTTCTATTTTCAAGAACGAAACAAAATCCTTAATATAGCGTTCCCAATGCGACATGAATATGAAAATTTTAATAGTTAACGGCCCAAATTTAAATCTGCTCGGTAAGAGAGAACCACAAATATATGGTAATCAAACTTTCGAAAGCTATTTCGAGGAATTGAAATTAGCTACTTCTGCTGATTTATCCTATTTTCAATCCAATATGGAAGGGGAATTAGTTGATTGTATGCAACTTTCTGATCACGATGGCATAATCTTGAATGCGGGAGCGTTCACCCACACAAGTATTGCCTTGAGAGATTGTATTGCTTCTATTGCTATTCCTGTTATAGAAGTGCATATATCAAATATTACAGCTCGGGAAGAATTTCGCCATACATCTTTTATTTCTCCAGTAGCGGTTGGAGTTATTTTTGGATTTGGATTAAAAAGCTATGAATTGGCAGTTCGCTATTTTGAAATAAACAAGCGCTGATTTAATTCTTTGAATTTTGTAACACCTTTGAAGTAGCGCGCCCATAGAATACTTCCACGATACAAGCCATTTAAATTATTCTCTAAAACGCTTCTTTTAATCTCTTTGCGCTGTCTAAGTAGAATCGGTAAATGTCTAAAAGTTTCTAAATGCGCTTTTATAATGCTACCTACATGCGACCATTCACCACGAATAAAAAAACGAAATCCTGCAACTCCATCCAAGATGAGACGGTAAAATAATTTAGGGAAAAGTAGTCCATCGTAATTTTTTACTATCAAAAATAAACTATTTCGAAAATTTAAAAAAGATTTCTTCGCAGATAAATAGGGTAGAGTTCCGCCACCAACATGGTAAATTTTCGATTCTGGCACAACTAAAAACTTGAATCCTTGCTTTTTTAAACGCCAGCAAAGGTCAATTTCCTCCATGTGTGCGAAAAATGCTTCATCAAAACCGCCAACTTTATGGAACAAATCCGCACGGATGAGCAAAGCCGCTCCCGTTGCCCAAAAAACTTCTGCTGTTCCGTCGTATTGTCCATCGTCAAATTCAAATTTATCAAAGATTCTTCCTCTGCAAAAAGGAAAAAAGTTACGATCTAAAAATCCGCCAGACGCTCCTGCGTGTTCAAAAAGTAATTTGTTGTGAAACGAGAGAACTTTAGGTTGGCACCCTGCTACTGTTGGATCTTTCATCACTTCTAGCAAGGGTTTAAGCCAATCTTTTGTTACTTCAATATCACTATTTAAAAGTAAATAATTCTTTGCTTTTACTTGTTTCAGTGCATCGTTATATCCTTTTGCAAATCCTCCATTTTCTGAATTAATCAATACCTGAACGGATGGGTAATTTTCTCTAACGAAATCTACAGAATCGTCCGTTGATGCATTGTCGGCCAAAATTAGTGTTGCAGATTCTGAAAATGCGCATACAGATGGTAAAAATTGTTCTAAAAACTTTTTACCATTCCAATTTAATATTACTATTGCTAAGGAATCCACTTATTTTATTGATTATAACCGCAATATTAGGAATTAATACTGACGAAACAAATCATTACTATTTCCGCCGAAATGTTTTTCATTGTGGTAGTTGGGATCGTCAATATTTCCTTTGTTTGTATTTCTTTTTGCCAGGATCTGCGGCCACCCTGGGTTCTTTATTTCTCCTACCATGTCGGAATGTAACAATCGGTAGCCATTATTTACTAAATCTGGATTGTAGAAAATAAATCGTTTATTGCTAAAAATCCCAATTTTATTGAATTGCCAAATTTCATAAGGGTATTCCGACGGGGAGGTTTCCTTTACAACGATTGTTGTTGGCGCGCCATATTGCAAGTAAACTCTTCCGCGATCGGTTTCAAATCCTTCTTGAAAGTTATTGGAGTATAATTTCTCAACGAGTTGCACTTGCATTTTATATTTTAGCCAGGCCTCATTGGTTTTGCTTGGAGCAGTTTTTAGCCAGAAAGCTTGAATATGACGGCGTTGTTTCTCTGTGTCTTTTGATTTTAGCGTCAGAATGATGTTTTTAATTTCTGCCGGTTTTGAAATTGGAATTAAACTTTCTAGATAAAATAAAACACTATCTTCGGAAATTGAAGCCTGAAAATAAGGGTCTAAAATTAGATTTTCTGCATCCCAGCTAACTTCGATATCATTGCTTCGCTCAAAAACATAGGATTGAGTGGTCAGATCCATCATACTTCTCGACAATAGAGTATAATTTAAGGTGTAGGTGCCAGTTGGTAATTTTCCTATGTCAACATTTCGTATAATCGGTAAAACTTCTGTAGTGGTGTGTTTTGAAAAAACAGTGAAATCCTCTAATTCAGCTCCAGTTTCCGTATTCACAATAAACTGTTTTAGGCCGCAAACGGAATCCGGCAGTTGGTTGGTGTTGTACAGTTCAAAATAGACAGGAATCGAAGATAGAACGGAAGGGTAAAAAGTAGATAAACGTGGGATCATATTGTACCCAGATTTGAAAAAAGTTGAACTTTCATCGCCTTTGTATGCATATTCTAGCGTTTCGATATCCGAGGAAGAAATAGCATCTTGTAATTCTTCAATACTAATTATTTGACTGGCTTTTATTGGCGCTTTTTCGCTAGCAAGATCCAATAATTCAATAGTAAGTGTATAATTTCCTGGAGCCAAAGCAAAACGTTTTACTTCGTAAAAGTCTTCTACAATGCTATCTTTCATTACCGGAGATAACAATCTGTAAGCGTCTTGGGCAACAATAGCTTGCTCCTTTGAAATTTGAATTGAAACGGCAATTTCACCTTGTAATCCGCCATCTACACCTTTGTATTGGACAGAGGAACCAACAAATTGAAAATAAATTTCCAAGTAATTTCCAGTTCCTGGCGCAAAAAACTGCTTGTTGTCCATGTAAGCTCTAAGCGATTGGTTTTGACCAAATAATAAGGTATTAACCAACAAGGTAACAGCGAGAATTAACTTTTTTGAGGCACGCATAAGTATTTGTGTAAATGAAAGAATTTTTACCAAAAAGTAAAGTTAAGAAAATGAATTCGTTCCTTTTTAAAATTAGTGGTTTATTGTTTAAATAGTAGTTTTTAGAGTGTAATCTACATCTAATCTGCTGTGGCTAAATATCCTATATGCAAGGAAAGAAAAAAAAATACTTTTTTTTAAACATTTTACATTGTCAGTATTTAAAGTATTACTACTTTTGCCCCGGAGAATTGGCAGAGTGGTCGATTGCGGCAGTCTTGAAAACTGTTGTACCGCAAGGTACCGTAGGTTCGAATCCTACATTCTCCGCTCAAAAATTATAACCCGTATCAAGTCTCTTGAAACGGGTTTTTTTATGACCTTTTACACCAATCTTGCTGTTTTAATTTCCAGATTAAAGATTTCTTAATACCTTCGTTTTAATGTCAGACAAACTTGCCTATTTATGCGGTTCAGAATCTTGGGGAGGTTTGGAAATGAACCAACTCAGGAATGCAAAATGGATGCTGGAACGTGGTCATTCTGTTGCTATTTATTGCCAAGAAAATTCACCAATCTTTGAAGCAGCAACGGATGTCTCGGTGCCTGTTATTGCCATTGAAAAACATAAAAGATGGTACGATTTTAAAGCCGGAAAAAGGCTTGCGAAGCTATTGGATTCCAATGCCGTTTCCCACTTAATTGTGCGTGACCCGCGCGACATGAGTATTTCCGTAATTGCAAAACGAAACGCCAAATTTAAAATTCACCTTTCCTATTTTATGGAAATGCAGTTGGGCGTAAATAAGAGAAGTTTTCTCCATACGATTCGTTTTTCCTACATCGATCTTTGGTCTTGTCCATTGTATTGGTTGGCAAAACAAGTAGAAACAAAAACCTTTTTTAACAAGCAAAAAATACGTGTAATTACCTCTGGTTTGGATTTGAACACCTTGGAAAAACAAGCTTCAGACAAAATAACTGCTCGAAAAAAATTGAACTTGCCGGAAAATCTGCTAATTTTCGGTCTTATTGGGCGCTTTGATCCGCTGAAAGGTCAAGTTTTAGTTTTAGAAGCACTTTCAAAATTACCACATAAAAATATTGGAGTCTGTTTTTTAGGTGAACCTACAAAGGAAGCTGGTACGGAATACCTGGAACTTATGCAAGAAATCTGTTTGAAAAATAAATTGGAGGAAAAAGTGTTTATTCGTCCGTTTCGAAAAGATATCGGCATATTTTTTAACGCAATTGACGCCTTCGTAATGGCTTCTAAAGCAGAAACCTTTGGTATGGTAGCAATTGAATCCATGGCTTTTGGTATTCCAGTAATTGCAAGTAATGCAGGCGGGAGTCCCGAGATATTGGATTTCGGAAAATTTGGATTACTTTTCGAGTCCTTAAACGCAGAAAGTCTTGCGGATCAAATGAAACATTTTGTCGCGTTTCCGAATCAATTTTCAAAAGAAGCTTTGCGCGCAGAAGCACAAAAATACGACTATATTAGCGTATGTGAGGAAGTAGAAAAAGCACTTTCTATTGTGCCATCCATGGAAGAAAAAACAACATAAATGTTTAACAGTGAAATAAGTATGGCAAGAGAACTTTTCAGAAAAAATGTAAAATTAGTTTTAACCACTTTAATCGTATTGTTTGCTATTCCCTCTTTTGGTCAAATGCTTGGCTGCACGGATCCTTTAGCTTCCAATTTCTCGTCTTCAGCAACTCAAAATGATGGAACTTGCACCTATGCTACCGCCTCGATTTCCGCAAGTAATGCGTTTTCATTACCAGCAACTGTAAGTGAAACTTCCGGATTGATTTTTTGGAATGGAAAACTTTGGACGCACAACGATGACGGAGATATTCAACTTTACGCTATGGATACGGCAAACACAACTGCTTTGGAAATTGTTCCATTAACGGGTACTCAAAATATAGACTGGGAAGAGATTTCGCAAGATCAAAATTATATCTATGTTGGCGATTTTGGAAATAATCTCAACGGAAACAGAACTGATCTGAAAATTTTACGGATTGAAAAAAACTCTATTTTAACCGGCGTTCCAATTATTGACACACTAAATTTTTCCTATTCTAACCAACAAGATTTTTCACAAACCGGTGCAAATAATACTGATTTTGACTGCGAAGCTTTTATTGTAAGCGCAGATAGTATTTATCTATTTACAAAACAATGGCTAACAAATGCTTGCGGAGTCTTTAGTTTATCTAAAAATCCAGGAACGCATATTGCACAATTCAAAACAACTTTAAATACCGATGGATTAATCACAGGTGCACATTTCAATGAAGCGGATAAAGTAATTACCCTACTTGGCTATTCAACCGTTTTACAGCCCTTTATTTATCTGTTATACGATTTTTCTTCCATGGATTTTATGAGTGGGAATAAACGAAAAATTTCCGTTTCACTGCCTTTTTATCAAACGGAGGGAATTACCGCTGTTTCTCCAACCCGTTTTTTTATCAGCAACGAATACTTTTCTCAATCTATTATTACAACTCTCCAGCAACTGCATGCTGTTGATTTAAGCAGTTTTTTACACACCTATCTGACTGCAGATATATCCGAGCATTTACAAAAAACTGCCTTCATGTTTCACCCGAATCCTGCAAATAATGCAATTACAATTGAGGGTGATTTTCAAATTGGAGATACTATAAATCTATTTTCTAGCAACGGTAAATTACTTCAAACCGTTATAGCGGATAGCAATTCGGAATTGTTTATGGAAATTTCAAATCTACCGAATGGTGTCTATTTGCTAAAATACAAGGATTTTGCTTTAGAAGTTTTGAAAAGGTAAGGATTTAGGAACAAAACCGGAGCTCGAATTTATAGCTATTAGAAATAAAAGAAGCTTCACATTACTATTAAGTTTCTTGGGAAATGAGGGATTACATATCCTTTCTGCCCGACGTGCAATGGATAAAAGCATTGCTTCACTGCGCTCCGCTGACGCTTTTTTTTTGTTTTTCCTCTCCTGAGTAAACTCAGAATCGATTAAACAAAAAAAAGCATCATTCTAATGAATAATGCTTTTATCAGAGTGGGAAATGAGGGATT